>JASEGT010000002.1:40243-67999 GCA_030018005.1 Actinomycetota bacterium | reverse complement strand
CGTATGCATCATGGGGCCGCCCTGCGTCCCCGGAAAGACCGCCTTATCCAGCGCTTTACCGTACTTCTCGCGCGCGAGAATCAAACCGCCGCGCGGGCCGCGCAACGTCTTGTGCGTCGTGGTCGATACCACATCGCTATGGGGCACGGGGCTCGGGTGAACCCCGGCTGCTACCAATCCCGCGATATGCGCCATATCGACCATAAGATATGCGCCGACCTCGTCGGCTATCGAGCGGAACGCTTCAAAGTCAATGATGCGCGGATAAGCGCTCGCACCTGTTACGATCATGCGCGGCTTGTTTTCCCGGGCTATCCTTCGAATCTCATCGTAATCGAGCTGCTCCGTCTGCTGGTTGACCCCGTAAGCGACGAAGTTGTATATCTGGCCCGATATGTTGGCAGGGCTGCCGTGCGTAAGGTGGCCGCCGTGCGGGAGCATCAAGCCCATGACCGTATCGCCCGGCTTGAGCAGCGCTAGGTAAATCGCCGTGTTTGCCTGGGCGCCTGAGTGAGGCTGGACATTGGCGTACTCCGCGCCGAAGAGTTCTTTGGCGCGCCGGCATGCTATCGTCTCCGCCGTATCGACATGCGTGCAACCGCCGTAATAGCGATGTCCCGGGTAGCCTTCGGCGTATTTATTTGTCATGACCGAAGCCTGTGCTTCGATTACATCCTCGCTTACATAGTTTTCAGACGCGATGAGGTCGAGAGTGTTCCGCTGGCGCTCAACCTCGTCCTGGATGGCCTGCCATATTTCCGAATCGCTTTCCCTTAATGTCATTCGCTCACTCCTGCTCGTTCCTCTATCATGCTTATCTTCTCGACCCGTCGGGCGTGTCTGCCGCCTTCGAAGCCGCTAGTTAACCATACTTTCAATATCTCTATTGCGACCGCCCCGCCGATTATCCTCGACCCCAGGGTAAGAACATTGGCGTCGTTGTGCTCGCGGCTGAAGCGCGCGGATACCGTTTCATTGCAGTTTGCCGCGCGGATTCCTTTGACTTTGTTCGCGGCGATTGCCACTCCGACCCCGGTACCACATACGATGACCCCGCGGTCGTACTGCCCTCCGACAACTTTTAACGCCACCATTTCGGCGAAGTCCGGGTAGTCGACAGAGTCGTCGCCGTTGATGGTGCCGACATCCAAAAACTCGACGCCCTCTTCTTTGAGCACCTCTTTGAGCTCTTCTTTTAAGTCATATCCGGCGTGGTCCGACCCTATTACGACCTTCACACCTCTACCGCCTTTCCAAGCTATACATTCTGTAAAGCGGCGCACGTGCCCGCACCGCCAATAAATCCCTGTTAAAAAGGATACCTGCTGCTTACGGCCGTGTAAAGGGCAGCCTCACAGCGCGAGTTTTTCCTTTAACTCGTCCCAAGCCACATAGCCCTCGCGAAGCAACTCGGGCCTGGCCGTCGAGACATCCAAGACCGTAGACTCGATGCCGAGCACCGATTCGCCCCCGTCGACGATGTAGGAGACGCGGCCTCCAAGCTGTTCTCCCGCCGCTTCCGCGTTTTTCGGGCTCGGGTTGTCCGCGATATTCGCGCTGGTCGTCGCCAGAGCAACGCCTGCTAACCGTATCAACATCCGCGCGACCGCATTGTTGGGGCAGCGCACACCGACCGTGTCGCCGCCCGCTGTGACCTCCGCCGGGACCGCCGGCGACTTCTTGAAGATGAGCGTCAGCGCTCCCGGCCAGTATGCGCGCATCAGTTCCTTGGCGGCCTCGCCGACCCCGGCAACATACTTATAGACATCCTCCGGGTCTGCGACGAGCAGAATAAGCGGCTTGTCGGCGGGACGCTCCTTGGCGGCGTATATGTCGCGCGCCGCCTCCGGGACTAGCGCACTGGTGCCCACCCCGTAGACTGTGTCTGTCGGGAATACGACGAGCGCGCCCTCGCTCGCGGCCTTCGCTACCGCGATAAGGTCGGCTTCGTCTGGATTGTCGGAGTCGACCGCAACCATTTCGGTCATCTGCTCCTTAAAGGTAGCCATGTCAAATCCTTCTCGCCTTAATTATACGGTCGTTTTCGAGATAGTCTTTTCTGACTTCGACATCTTTGAAGCTGCCGCTCTTTTCGCAGATAGCTACGATGTCGGCCGCCTGGTCAAAACCTATCTCGAAGAAGAGCAGACCGCCGGGTTTGAGAAACGCCGGTGCTTCTTTTATTATTACCCGGTAAAAGTCCAGGCCATCCTCGCCGCCGTCGAGCGCGAGCCTCGGTTCGCGACGGACCTCTCCTTGGAGGCCGTCCAGGTCGGAGGTTTTGATATAGGGCGGATTCGACACGACTATGTCGACACACCCACGGTAATCTTGAAGCCCGTCGAAAAGGTCGCCTTGGGCCACCGTTACGCGGTCTAATAATCCGTTGCGCGCTGCGTTCTCCCGGGTGAGCGCGACCGCCTCGTCCGAGATATCCGTCGCGACAACGCGCGCTTGTGAATATTCATAGGCGATACTCAGCGATATCGCGCCGGTACCGGAGCCGATGTCGAGCACGAGCGGCACTCCGAGCGTACGCAAATCGTCCAATCCGGCTAGGACCTCCTCGACCAGAAGCTCGGTCTCCGGCCTCGGGATCAGAACATTTTCGCGACAGACAAGGTCAAGATGGCGAAAGCACTGGTGCCCTAAGATGTATTGGAGCGGCCTGCCGCCGAGCCTCTCGGCTACCGCCACGGTAATAAAAGCCTGGGCGCCCGCGGTCAGCTCCTGCTCGCTATACAAGTACAGGTCGGCCCGCTCGAAGCCGAGCGCCTCCCCTACGATTCGCTCGGCTTCGACCCGGGCGCTTATTAAAGAGCCACCCTCCAGCTGAAGGGTGGCCTGTTTTATCGCTTCACCGATTGTCATGGCCGCCAAAGGCATCACACCACCTGTTTGAGCTTCTCCGCGCGGTCGGCCGCGGCCAGCGCGTCGATAATATCATCTATCTCACCCTCCAGAATGGCGGGTAGATTGTGAACTGTATACGATATGCGGTGGTCGGTTACGCGCCCTTGCGGGAAGTTGAAGGTGCGGATTCGCTCACTGCGGTCACCCGTCCCGACCTGGGAGCGCCTCTCCGCCGCTAATTCGGCGTTCTGCTCTTCCATCATCTTTTCATAAAGCCTAGCGCGCAAAATCGTCATCGCGCGCTCGCGGTTCTGCAACTGGCTCTTCTCGTCCTGGCAGGATACGACCAGCCCGGTTGGCAGGTGCGTGACACGCACCGCCGAGTCGGTCGTGTTTACCGACTGGCCGCCGGGGCCGCCCGACCTGAAGACGTCGACCTTGACATCGTTGGGACCGATTTCGACCTCGACATCTTCGACCACCGGAAGAACCGCTACCGTCACTGTCGAAGTATGGATGCGCCCCCCCGATTCGGTCACCGGAATCCGCTGCACCCGGTGGACACCGGACTCGTATTTAAAGCGGCTGTACGCGCCTTTTCCTTTAATCTCAAAAATGACCTCTTTGAAGCCGCCGACATCGGCCGGACTCGAGCTCAGCACCTCCGTCTTCCATCTATGCGCCTCCGCGTAACGCGAATACATACGATATAGCTCACCGGCAAAGAGGCTTGCTTCATCCCCGCCGGCACCGGCCCGTATCTCCACGATGATGTCCTTCTCATCATTCGGATCCGCCGCTACCAGCAAGAACTTAATGTCTTCTTCGACTTTCTCCCGCTCCTCTTTGAGGGCGTTGAACTCGGCGTGGAGAAAGTCGCGCATCTCCGGGTCTTGCTCTCCTTTGAGCATCTCGCTCGCCTCGGACACACCTCTCTCAAGCTCATAGAGGCGGTTTATCAAGGCAATAAGCGGGGTCATACTCGCATGGGTCTTCGCGAGTTCGCGATATCTGTTTTGGTCGCCTATGACCTCGGGGTCGCTCAAGTCTTTAGTTATTTCATTGTACCTGTCTAAGACTTCCTGTAATTTTTCGAACATGTTTTAATCACCTATTGTATTTCAGGGATTTCGCGTCACTTGAGATTCAGTTTCTGAAAGTATTCGTCTCGGGCGCAGAATCCCCGTATCTATAACCTTACTAATTATACTGGAAGAGCCGGACGCAGTAAACCGAGCCGAGGGCTGATCTAATCCCCTTGCGGCCCCAAGTAGAAAGTAAAGACCTGACCCCTTTTTCTTTTTCGTGACCCCTTTTTCGGAAGAGCCGGACGCAGTAAGCTAGAGCCATGGGCCGGAGTGGGCATGAGCGCTTGTATTATAGGGACTTGAAGACGCGGGATGACCATGCGAAAAGCTCTTTTGCGGATATTACGTCGCTGCTGTCCGGTCGACGGCGACCGCAACAGACTCCTCTTCGTCTGTTTGGTCAGATTCAGGAGCGTCCAGGGGTGCCGGGGCTTCTTTCACACCTTCTGCTATGAGCACCTTGTCTAACGCATAGATAGCGACCTCGAGCTGCGACTCATCCGGTGTGCCGGTGGTCAGTTTTTGGAGCATCAATCCCGGCCACATCAGAGCTTTCATAACCGAAAGATGTGCGTATCTTGCCGCGATTCGCGTCATCTCGTACGAGATGCCCGCGACTATCGGAATCAAGATAAGCTTCCCGGCGACTCTGGTCAATACGTTTGTCGTGGGTAAAAACGAGAAGCTGAAGATGGCTACGACCATGACTATAAGCATAAACGCGGTGCCGCATCTTATATGAAGCGGACTGTATTTGGCGGCGTTCTGCGGGGTCAGCTCTTCCCCCGCCTCATATGCGTGAATGACCATGTGCTCGGCGCCGTGGTACTCGAATACGCGCTGAATATCTTTGACACGGGATATCACCAGGATATAGAGGACAAAGATGCTTATGCGGAAGACGCCTTCGGTGAGCGCGAAAAGAAAGCGATTCTCGATTACGGCACTCGCCGTCTTCGTCAAGTAAAACGGAAGAACCATGAAGAGCCCGACTACGAGAGCGAACGCCAGAAACAGCGTCGCCACCATCTCTTTCGAGCTTATCTCCTCTTCCGCCTCGCCCAACGAAAGGTTCGCGGAGAGCGATATCGTCTTGATGCCGAGAACAAAGGTCTCCGCGAGTACGACAATACCCCTGAAAAGAGGTTTCTTGAAGATAGGCCAGCGCTCGCTAATCGATTTGAATGGTTCGTCTACAGAGACAATCGTATCATCGGATGAGCGGACGGCAAGGCTCCAATGCTTGGGCCCTTTCATCATTACACCTTCGATGACCGCCTGCCCGCCGAAATATGGTTTAGCCATAATACCTAGCCTATATCGCCCTTATTATTACGTGTGATCGTCGCATTATCGTGTTACTTAAGATTACTCTTTTTCGGCTTGCTTCTCTTCCTCTTCGGCGTTTGTGACGGCAAGACCATATTTCTTCTGGAATCGCTGTACGCGGCCGCCGCTATCGACAAGTTTCTGCTTTCCGGTATAGAACGGATGGCATTTCGAGCAAAGCTCAATCTTCAACTCGGACTTCGTTGAATGCGTCTCAAAAGTCTCGCCACATGAGCAGGAGACCTGCGACTTGACATAGTCGGGATGAATCCCTTTTCTCACGACTTTCACCTCCAAAAAAATAGTTCACAGTAGAATATATCCCGCTGCCGTGAACTTCAACCTCAGTTAAAATTAGTTAAAACTGCACTAATGTTATAACATATCAGGTTTTGATTGACAACAAAAGAAGGCCTACTCCGAAAATAGCTTTGAAATGGCTATCGGTGCAAGGACCGCTACCGCGATTTCGAAATCTGCATCAAAAACTCTGTATTCGACTTAGTCTCCCTCATCTTATCGATGAGAAGCTCGATTGACGCGCCCGAGTCAAGCGCATGAAGAACCCTTCTGAGTTTCCAGATTAGCTGGGCCTCATCGGGCGGCAGGATAAGCTCTTCCTTACGCGTTCCGGACTTGTCGATATCGATTGCCGGGAATATCCGCTTGTCGGCGAGTCGGCGGTCTAGATGGAGCTCCATATTGCCGGTCCCTTTGAACTCCTCGAAGATGACCTCGTCCATCCTGCTGCCGGTATCGACCAGGGCTGTAGCCAAAATCGTCAGGCTGCCACCGAATTCGATATTTCGCGCCGCTCCAAAAAAGCGCTTCGGCGGAAAGAGCGCCGTCGAATCGACACCGCCGGAGAGAATTCTCCCGCTCGCCGGTATCGTCAAGTTATATGCCCTGGCCAGTCTGGTAACGCTGTCGAGCATAATTACGACGTCGCGCCCGTGTTCGACGAGACGTTTTGCGCGCTCGAGAACGAGCTCGGCGACTTGGACATGGTTATCCGCCGGCTGGTCGAATGTCGAGCTCACGACCTCGCCCTTGATGGAGCGCTCCATATCGGTGACCTCTTCGGGACGCTCATCGACGAGCAAAGCCATCATGTGGACTTCCGGGTTGTTGGTGGTTATCGCATTGGCTATCTGCTTTAGAATAGTCGTCTTGCCGGCCTTCGGCGGCGACACTATCAGACCACGCTGCCCTTTTCCAATCGGTGCGACCAAGTCGATAATTCGCGTCGTCACATCGTTCGGCTTGGTTTCCAGAATGAATCTCTCGTTCGGATAGATAGGCGTGAGCGACTCGAACTGCGCGCGCGTGCGCGCGGCGTCCGGCTCCGCACCGTTGACTGCCTCGATACGAAGGAGCGCGTTATACTTCTCCGTATCCTTAGGTGATCTAACCTGACCCTCCACCTCGTCTCCGCGCCGCAGGTTAAATCGGCGTATCTGCGACAACGAAACATAAATATCGCCCTCACTCGGCAGATACCCTTGCGTACGCAAAAAGCCGTAGCCATCCCCCAAGATGTCGAGAATGCCTTTACGTATAAGCAACTTCTCGTCTCGAGTCTCCTCGGCTACGTGCACCCTTGGTGCCCGTCTCGCTTCCGTGCGTGTTTCGGTCACTGTTACCCCCGCTGACGGCGCCTCTTCTAGAGCCGCATGGCTCGGTTGTGCGGCAAGCGCTGGTTGCTGGATGTTTGCCGGCCTTGCCCCGGCTTTTTCGCGAGCACCCGTAATCGCGTCTACGAGTTCGCTCTTTCTTAGCGTCGCGACACTCTTTATACCCAACTCCATTGCGATAGGTCGCAACTCCGCTAATGTCTTCGATTCAAGTTGTGTTTTGTTCACATCTTCACCTTCTTTACTAAATAAATTTTACTCTGTGGTCTATTTTGGCGTTGGGCGGAATACTTCTTTATTTGCACGCGGTCTCCTGAAGTTTTTTCCAATCCTCGAGAAATCTCTCGATCCCGATGTCTGTAAGCGGATGCTTGACCATTGCTTTTAGAATATTATGCGGAACCGTCGCTATATCCGCGCCCGCTAATGCGGATTGAGTTACATGGAGAGGATGCCGGATACTGGCTGATATGATTTCGGTTTTGATACCATAAATATCGTAGATTGAGCCGATGCTGTCAAGTAGCTCTACACCATCTTGGCCGATATCATCGAGCCTCCCGATGAACGGACTGACGAAAGACGCTCCGACTTGCGCTGCCAACAGCGCCTGGTTTACCGAGAATATTAGCGTCATGTTTACCTTTATACCCTCGGCGCTGAGAATTTTAGTCGCGGCAAGCCCCTCTTCCATCATCGGTATCTTGACGACAACGTTCGGGGCGATTGCGGCCAGTTCATGGCCTTCCTCGACGATGCTCTCGCGCGTCAAGCTGACCGCCTCCGCACTGATGGGACCATCCACAATCGACGCTATCTCGGCAATCGACGTCTTGAAATCCCCGCCCTCCTTGCTGCAAAGAGAGGGGTTTGTCGTTACGCCGCAGATGACACCGAGCGAATTCATCTCCTTGATATGCTCGATGTTGGCGGTATCGATAAAAAGTTTCATTTAATCCTCCTAGAATAACTCGCTCAACAGCCGTCTGTGGGTGCTATTGAGTATATTTCCACACAGCGCCCCGGAAGATGCCGCGCGCTCCAGATTAAAGTGTTCGTGAGCGGTATGTCCTTAATCCTCTATCTCCTCGTCGAGCGCGCCTTTGACGCCTTCCTCGACCGGCCCTAAAACACGATTCAATACGACTTCCTGCGCAGCGATTATCGTCTTATCCAGGCTGTGGCTGGTCAAAACCGGGATATCGTACTCCTGAGCCAAATCTACGATATACTTGCCGATTCTGCGAATCGATTCAAAATTCTCGCGGTATCGCTCATAGGGTCGTGACCCCTCGGTCTGCACGTCCCGGACATAGAAGTGGCTTCGATGCAGCTCCTCGTCGTCGACCGTTATTATCAACGGTATGATGACCGCTTTTTCGGATAACTGGCTTCGAATAAAACCGGGCACGACGTGCACGCCCTCGATGACCATGTTTAGACCTTCCCGAATCGCCCGGTCCACAACGGCTCTAACGCCTACCGCGACGACCTTGGTCTGCTCACGAAAACCCGCTACCAGCGGGTCGCCCTCGATTGGCCGGTTAATCGCCTTATACGCCAAGAAAGTCGACTCATGAAGCGCCGGTATCAATTCTTCCGAGAGAACGGTCCTCATGACCTCGCGCAACGCATCCGTGGCTACGATATGCGTGATACCCAGGCGATGAGCGAGCGTCGTCGCGATTGTCGACTTTCCGACACCCGTGGTCCCGCCGATAAGAATTATCATCGGGCGGTCGATATGGAGCAACGTCTGCCAGCGCCGATAAGTATCGGCATACCCTTTACCTTCATGCACAAGGAGTTGTTCGTAAACGACTTGGCGCAGCTCTTCAACACCGATTGAAAACCTGCCGCTCTCTATTAAATACTGCTCGATAATCCTGGCTACCTTGTGCGAGCGGCTCGGAGACAAACCCGTCGCCGTCAGCGAGGTAGCTACAAGACCCTTCGAAAAAGGCAAGCCGTGCCGGTCGTCGCTGATTACGATTTGTGATCTGTTCTCGTTGTCTTTAATCACTGCTCTTCCCGCCTGCAAAATTTTGCTTAGCCCGGTCGGCAACCCAGCCGACCAACTCTTCGAGGTCGCCATCGCCCCCGATGACAACGGGCAAGTTATCCATATATATGACTTCGAGGCCCAGGTCGAAACCGATGCTTGTCACCACGTCGACCGCCGCCGCCTTCAATTCGGTCAAAAGCGTCGTGAACTTCCCTTCGGCCGTTTCGATATCTTGACGCAACAACTTGCGGTTGGATAAATTGGTGCTTACGCCGACCACCTCGGCATCGTATGTCTTTTCAAGGTGAGATGCGAGCTTGCCCTTCATCGAGGGCGGAGCGGTTGTCGCTAAAAACACACGTTTGCCGGCTATTGGCCGGAGCGGCTTGGGCCTGAAAATCGTATGTGCTATCTTCACTTCCGGTTTGATACTTCTTATCGCTTGGTCTAACTGCTCGACCTTATCTTTGTCCGCGATTGGCGGCTCACACATCGACACGATGACCAAATCCGATAAAAGCACCCGGTACGTCCCGAAGTAACCATCGATGTAGTCTATCGGCTGTCCCGCCCCGACTGTAAGAATATGCGCGTCCGCATGGACCGGCGGCAACGCCGAGCCGGACCCCTCTAAAACGACAAGGTCGATGTCGAGTTCATTGGCAAGCTTAGCGCCGGCGGATACGTTTGAAATAAACGGTTGACCGGCAAGTCCCCCACCGCACCGGCGACACCCGATTGCCGTGATACGGCTCGTCAAGGCGTCCTCTAAATAGTCGGAGGCGGCATGCTTGCCCGAGCGCGCCAGGTTGAGCAGGTACTCCGGGGTCAGCTCTATCTCCCGACCCTCTATCAGCTCCGGCGCCGGCGGCCCCCCGCGCCCCATCGCGATAACTCCCGGCCTGTAACCCGCCTCATCGAGGTGACGGCAGATAAAGCCTGAAATCGCAGTCTTACCTACGCGCTTACCGGTCCCGATAACACTAAGCGACGGTTTCTGCAAGACTTTCTGGAAAGTCGGTGGGTAAAACCAAAAATCGGCTCCGATATACGGGATACCCTTCATCAACACGTGGCTGGCGTAGAAGAATCGCTCCTTATATCCTACGACCGGCTCGTCGCTGAGGTCTACGATGATTTCCGGTTCAAAACGCTCAATCGCTGTCAGGATTGCCGTCAGGGCGTTCTCTTCTTTGACAACCGGGCAACCAAGGTCGTCGAACGCACCTTTTTCGGATAGTTTCTCGAGCCCGCCGACAAAGACCGCCCCGACCACATTATAGTCATGATTGTTTGCGAGGGTTTCCAAAGCGGACTTGATAACGGGAGGATAGTGTTCGCCATCGATAAGCGCTACAGCCCGAGTTATGGCCGGCCACCTCCCGATACAACATCAACCTCAATCCTTTCCCACTTGCAGTAACTCCTATCATCGCAAGAGAACTCGGCGATAAGCTCACGGCCCCCGTAGGGATATTTTCGGTATATTTTCATGTTGTCCCGCTCGTCTATCTCGATGATGTTATAACATGGTTTCGTCTTGCCGCGAAGCCGCAGGCTGGAAGCGGTACCCGCGTTTACTACCACCAAACTCTCGAGCCTCCACACATACGGCACATGCTTGTGGCCGCATAGAACTAGGTCGATGCCGCAGTCGATCAAGACTTCAAGCAAGTCGCCGGCATCGTAGACCATGCTTCGCTCGCGACCGGTGCCGGGAATCGGAAGTAAGTGGTGGTGGAGAGCAAGGACCTTGAAGTAGTTGTCGTCTTCGAAAGCATCTTTCAACCAGGCGTAACGCTCTCGGCCGATACGGCCGTTGTCTAGGTCGGGCTCGCTTGAATCGGTGCCGACTATCATCATACGGTCGAACGTGAGCACCCGGTCGCGCTCACCAAACAACTCCTCGAAGTGAACGTATCCTACATTGCGGGAGTCGTGGTTGCCGGGAATAAAGAGCCGGCGCTCACACTCTATCGTCGACAAGAAAGTCTGCGCCGTCGTGTACTCCTGGCGAAAGCCCGCGTCGGTAAAATCACCGGTGCAAATAACCGCGTCGGGCTTGAGTTCGTTGAGCTCCTCTATGGTTCTGCTCAATAGGTTCGGAATAAAGTATTGTGACCCTATATGCAGGTCAGAGATGTGTGCGATTGTAATAGGGGCTTTATCGCCCATAAGAATTCCTTTCCTTTCACGATGCGCTCTTATTAGATCAAAGCGCTAAGCCTTCGCGTATCATTCCTGTATCGGAAAACAACACACGCATAAAATCACAGGATTTATTGCCGGCTATACGCGAAAATGCTAAATTCTGAGGAAACGCTTCGAGGCGCGCTAGGCATCGGTCCTTGGCTCTACGAGCCACTCGATAAACCAGAGAATCACTGCTATAAGCGCAGCTCGAACAAACGAGCGCAGTAATCGTTTAAAAAAACCCATTGCGATTCCTGACTATCTAGCTTTAGCATCGACCAATGTTACCGTACCTTTACGACCGATGCAAGCCAATTATGATGAACAAAACCACGACGTAGGCGGCCCGACGAAAATATGTTCCAGCCCCATTAAGCCGATTGCCTCAGATTAATCGGACATACCGTATGCTGTATGGAATCACAGGATAGGTCGAGGGGTTACGGATAGTTCGCTTTTGTAAAGCCCCCGCAAACGCGTACCATCAAAACTGTCTTGTAATCTTTAACTTAGGTTGCCCTCTATTTTACTCGTTTTAACTGCCAGGTCAACTTCAATACCGATTAATCACAGACATCGTTGCTGCCGCCCGCTTAGTCAATTCTTGACGGTTACGCCTTCCAAATCGAACTCCAGAGAAACCGCCGTGTAATCCTGGCCAAGCTCCGCGAGCACCCCTTTAATAAGCCCCACATATTCAGTCTCTTTCGACCTCGCTATGAGAGAGAGAATGCTCGGGCCGGCGCCGCTCAGCGCTACGCCGATATCGGGATAACTGCTAAGCGCCTCGATTACCCGGTCCATGCCCGGGACAAGGGGCGATCTGTATGGCTGGTGGAGACGGTCTTCCGTGGCGTCTCTTAGCATATCCGGCCTTCCTTCGAGGAACGCCGCGACTAAAATGCTCGACCTACTAATATTGAAGACGGCATCGGCCATCGTGACGCTTGCGGGCAACACCGAGCGGGCCTTTTTCGTCTCCAGCATGCTCGATGGTATAAGCACGACCGGTTTGATGTTGTTAGACGGCTTCAGCGAAACGGCATGGACGACCTCTTGACGTGCATAACATATGTTGAAGCCGCCAAAGACGGCTGGGCCTACATTGTCGGGGTGGCCCTCGATTTCGGTAGCAAGCACAAAGATATCCTGCCTGGATAGCTGCCCGCCGCAAAGTTCATTGGCGGCTGCCAACCCTCCGACAATCGCTGTCGAGCTGCTGCCCAACCCCCTCCCAAGGGGCACGCCTATATCGATGCCGATATGAAGGCCGCCGACCCTATGGCCGGTCTCATCGAAGACCCGCTTCGCGGCGGTGTAAGCTAGGTTATTTTCATCCTTGGAAAGACGCTCGGCCCCGTTTCCGGAAGCCTCGACGACGAGCCCATTCTCGATTTCGGAGAGCGTGAACGTATTATATAGATTCAAGGCCAGGCCTAAGACGTCAAAACCCGGTCCCAGATTCGCAGTTGTAGCCGGCACAATGGCCTGTACCATAACCTTACCCTCGGATTACTTTTCGACTGATTCTACTTGCGCGCTAAAAACCGCGCCTGCGCTTGGCGTTATTCTACATGCCTCCGAAAATAACCTTTTCGACCGCCATCAGCGTCGCCTCGGTCTCGATGACTTTGCCGCCCGTCTTTATTGCGGTATCGGGGTCTTTAAGCCCGTGGCCGGTAAGGACGCAGACGACGCGCACGCCCTTGGAGACACGCCCGGCCTCGACCATCTTTAACAGTCCCGCCACCGACGCAGCGGAAGCCGGTTCTGCAAAGACGCCCTCGGTAGCCGCGATGAGCTTATATGCTTCGAGTATCTCCTCATCGGTCACCATATCTATGAAGCCGCCCGAATCTTGCGCGGCTGAAACCGCCTCCTGCCATCTGGCCGGATTACCGATTCGGATAGCGGTCGCTATAGTCTCGGGATGGTCCACCGGGTGACCTAAGACAATCGGCGCGGCACCCGCCGCTTGAAAGCCTATCATCTTGGGCAGCCTTTCCACCTTACCCGCTGCCGCGTAATCCTTAAAACCCTGCCAATACGCGGTGATATTACCGGCGTTGCCCACCGGGATTGAGAGATAATCCGGCGCCGAGCCGAGCGCGTCGCAAATCTCGAACGCCCCGGTCTTCTGTCCTTCGATCCGATATTGGTTGAGCGAGTTGACCAGCGTTATCGGATACTCCTGGGCAAGGTCGCGCACAATCTTAAGGGCCACATCGAAGTTGCCCCGTATCGCTAATACCTGCGCACCGTGCATTAACGCTTGCGAGAGTTTGCCTAGCGCTATCTTACCCTCGGGGATGAGCACGACGCACTTGATGCCGGCCCGCGCCGAATACGCCGCCGCGGACGCGCTGGTGTTTCCGGTCGAGGCGCAGATAACGGCCCGCGAGCCCTCTTCCAGCGCTTTGCTTATCGCGACCGTCATCCCCCGGTCCTTGAAGGAGCCGGTCGGGTTTAAGCCCTCGTACTTGAAATAGACGTCACATTCGAGCTTCTTACTAATACTCTCCGAGCGAATCAGCGGGGTGTCGCCCTCATGGAGCGTGCACACCGGGGTCGCCTCGGTCACCGGAAGATACTCCCTGTACTCTTCTATCAATCCTCGCCAGCCCATAGCTTACTCTTCCACCCTTATCACGTTACAGATTTTATTGACAATATCGAGCCGCTCTATCTTCTTTAGTGATTCCCTAAAGTTCTTCTCTTTGACCATATAGAAACCGAAGACCAGTTCCGCGCCGTCACCGCGGGTGTTCTTCTGGATAACGCTCTCTATGCTCACGCCGTCCTCGCCGAAGACCTGTGCTATCTTAGCGAGCACTCCGGGCCTATCGGCCGCCTCCAGGCGCATATAATAGCGCGATTTTACCTCATCGATAGCTTTGACCTTCTTGCTCTCGAAACAACTGCAAGCCGCGCTGCCGACTTTTTTAAGACTGATATTGAGCGCCACTTCAAAGACATCGCCGACGATGGCGCTCGCCGCGGGCAGACTCCCCGCGCCCGGCCCGTAAAACATGACCTCGCCCACTGCGTCGCCCTCGATAAAGATGGCGTTCATCACGCCGGAGACCTGCGCAAGCGGATGGTCCGCCGGAATCATCGCGGGATGAACCCGCACGTCGACCCCGTCTTCATCCTCTTTAGCCAGTGCGAGCAATTTAATCGCGTACCCCATTTCCTTGGCGTACGCGATATCCGCCTGCGTTATATCCATGATACCCTCGGTATAGACTTGCTCCGCGACGACCCGGCTGTTAAAAGCGATCGATGCGAGAATCGCTATCTTGGCCGCCGCATCGTGGCCCTCGACATCGGCCGTAGGGTCGGCCTCCGCAAATCCCAGCTCCTGCGCTTCCTTGAGCGCCGCCTCCAGCGGCATCCCCTCATCGACCATCTTGGTGAGGATATAATTGGTGGTGCCGTTTACAATGCCCATCACGCGAGAGATAGTATTACCTACCAGACAATACTTGAGCGGGCGTATTATCGGGATGCCCCCGCCGACGCTGGCTTCGAAAAAGAGGTCGACCCCTTTTCTCTCGGCTAGCTCAAGAAGCGCGCCGCCCCGGCTCGCCATCAACGCTTTGTTCGCGGTAACCACGTGTTTGCCGTTTTCGAGCGCATTCTTGATAAAGGTATAAGCCGGCTCGATGCCCCCTATCACCTCGACAACGATGTCTACGTCGGGATGATTGATGACCTCGTAGGCGTCGCCAGACTGCTTCTCGATGGGCACTTTATCCTTTAAGAGCTCCTGCGCCCTCTCGGCGACTAAGACGACACGCACCTCGGCTCCTACGCGCTGCGCCAACTTCGATGCTTTCGCGCTCAGAATCTGGTAGACCCCCGAGCCTACCGTGCCGAAACCTAAGATTCCAACCCCTATGTCCTTTTTCACGACTATTCCTATCCCTTCAAGATCAAAATATTATCTTACCCTTATTGAAGCCCGGTATCGAGCCGCACCAAGTCATCGAGAGTCTCACCCCGGACGATTACACGGGCCGACCCCGCTTTAACCATGACAACCGGCGGGCGCGGCTGGCGATTATAGTTGTTGGCCATCATATACCCATAAGCGCCGGTCGCCGGCGTGCAGAGTATGTCCCCTGCTTTCGGGTACGGCAACATCGTGTCTCGCACCAAAATATCGCCCGATTCGCAGTGCTTTCCGGCCACCGTCACCAGCGCGTGCGCCTCGTCGTCCACCCTGTTAGCGAGGAGCGCCTCGTACACCGCACCGTAAAGCATCGGGCGCAAATTGTCCGACATTCCGCCGTCGACCGAGACGTAAGTGCGAATACCGGGGATATCCTTGATTGTACCTACCGTGTAAAGCGTGATTCCGGCATTCGCGACTATCGAGCGACCGGGCTCGACCATGATTCTCGGAACCGGGATTCCGAAGTGCGCCGCTTGCTCCTTGACACCATCGACGATGACGCTTGCGTATTCCTCGATGGTCGACGGTTCATCCACCGCCTTGTATTTGATGCCCAGGCCGCCGCCGGTATTTAGTTCACCCACGACAAAACCGGTCTCCTCCTTGATATCGCGGACGAAACCCATGATTATCTCTATCGCCTTGGCAAAAGAGCCGAGTTCGAATATCTGCGACCCGATATGTGCGTGGATTCCTTTTAGGTTGATATTGCCGAGCGTCAGCGCCTTTTTAACCGCGCTCATCGCCAGGCCATCCTGGAGGCCAAACCCGAACTTGCTGTCGAGCTGTCCGGTCTGGATAAAGTTGTGAGTCTGGGGTTTTATCCCCGGCGTGATTCGCAGGAGAATATCCTGGCTCATGCCTTTTTCAGCCGCTATCTTGTCGAGCAGCTCTAGTTCGTGAAAGCCGTCGACAACGATCCGGCCGACACCGTGCTCTAACGCGAGGTTGAGTTCAGCGGGCGTCTTGTTGTTGCCGTGAAAAAAAGCTTTCGCGACCGGAAAACCCGCTTTTATGGCGGTGTACAGCTCGCCTCCGGACATGACATCCAGAGATAAACCCTCTTCTTGCACCAGTCGGCACATCGCAACAGATATGAACGCTTTGCTCGCGTAAATGACTTCGAAATCATCGGTCTTGCCCGCAAACGCCCCCATGTAGGCGCGGCATTGCCCGCGAATCGTCTCCTCATCCATGACAAAAAGCGGCGTGCCGTGCTCTTTGACGAGTTCCACCGCATCGCAGCCGCCTATTTCCAGATGTCCTTTTGAATTGACCTTTGATGTAATCGGTAAGACCAAGAAAAACCTCCTGAAAAAACGATTCCCCGCGAAGAATAATATGACAAGCTACGGCCTGCCAACTGAGTAAGTTTAACATAACGATTGCGACATAGTCAAAGCTAGGGCACGGTCTTGGGCGTCGAAGCAGGCTGCAGATAATACCAACAATCCGCTTCAGCTAAACCACCTCAAAGTGTTATAATGATGGTTTGTTGATGCACCCATAAAAGCAAAGGTTAGAGATGATAAACGAGAGGCTGGCCGAGATGATACGCGTTGCGCTCCTCCAAGCGCAACGCGAGGAAAGACTGCCCACCGTGGAAATACCGCAAATCGTTCTCGAACGGCCGCGCGAGAAAGCACACGGCGATTGGGCGACTAATATAGCGATGGTCCTCGCGGGCAAAGCCAAGATGCCCCCGAGGGCGGTGGCACAAGTCATCGCCGACGCACTCGGCGATGACAAATATATCAATAAAGTGGAGATAGCCGGACCCGGGTTTATCAACTTCTACCTGAGCAACGAATGGCTCTACGAGGTCTTGCGGGATATCGACCGCGAGGGCGAGTCGTTCGGCCACTCGACAGCGGGCCGAGGTGAACGGGTCCAGATCGAGTTCGTCAGCGCCAACCCGGTGGGGCCGATGCATGTCGGACACGGCCGCTGGGCGGCGGTCGGCGACACGCTGGCCAATATCCTGACCGCCCGGGGCTACGATGTGGAGCGCGAGTTCTACATCAACGACTTCGGCAACCAGATGAACATCTTCGGCAAATCGGTCGCGACGAGATACGTGCAACTGCTCGGCCGGGATGTCCCCTTCCCCGAAGACGGCTACCAGGGAGAATATATCAGAGACATCGCGCGGGAGATAAGCGCGGCCGAAGGAGATGCGTACCTGGACTTCGCGGAAAGCGAGCGTGAATCGCTTTTCTTGGAGCGTTCATACAAGCAGGTGCTTGAGCACTTGAAGGTGACGCTGGAGAAAATGGGGGTCGTCTTCGACTCCTGGTTTAGCGAGCGCGAACTCCATGCGTCGTCTGCGGTCGACGAAGCCATTGCCGGGCTGCGCGAAAGCGGTTACGTCTACGAGGAGGGCGGAGCCGTCTGGTTTAAAGCGACGGCGTTCGGCGAAGAAAAAGACCGCGTGCTCATACGCGCCAACGGCGAGCCAACATACTTCGCGGCCGATATCGCTTACCATAAAAACAAGCTCGAGCGAGGGTTCGATAGACTGATAAACATCTGGGGCGCCGACCACCACGGCTATATCGGGCGCATGAAAGCGGCTGTGCAGGCGCTCGGCTACCCTGCCGACAAGTTGGAGATAGTCATCGGGCAGCTCGTAAACTTAATGCGCGGCGGCGAGCCGGTGCGCATGTCGAAGCGGACCGGTGAGATGGTCACGCTCGACGAGCTTCTCGAGGAAGTCGGACGTGACGCCGTACGCTTCTTCTTCCTGATGCGCAGCACCGACAGCCCGCTCGACTTCGATATCGAGCTGGCCAAAGAGCAATCAAATGAAAATCCCGTATACTACGTCCAATACGCGCATGCCCGTATATCGAGTATCGTGAGGTTCGCCGAGGCTGAGAATATCGACCTATCCGGCGGTATAGATTACCGACGGCTGGAGACCGAGCCCGAGCTGGACCTTATCCGAAAACTCGCCGAATGGCCGGAGGTGCTGGAGCGCGCCGCGCGGCAACGGGCACTCCATCCGCTCACCGCTTATGCGCAAGAGCTTGCCGCGGTATTCCATTTCTTCTATACGAAATGCCGGGTCGTCACCGACGACAAAGAGTTGTCGACCGCAAGGATGGCCCTCTGCGACGCGACGCGGACGGTTCTGCGAGGCGTCCTAACGGTGCTCGGCGTCGCCGCGCCGGAAAGGATGTAGCCCTCTCATGAAGCTTGGTCTGCACATCTCAATCGCCGGCTCGCTGATGTTGGCGGTGGAACGCGCTCGCAAGCGAAACTGCGAAACCATCCAAATCTTTGCCGGCAACCCTCGTAACTGGGAGCGCTGGGACCCCGATAAGAATGATGCGGCAGACTTTAGAGCCGCCTGCACCCAATACGGGATAAGCCCGGTCGTCGTCCACGCACCGTATCTGGTCAACCTCGGCACACCCGATGAAAAAATTTATGCCCGCTCCAAAGCGACGGTCGCCAATGGTTTGCGGGTCTGCGATATAATCGGCTCGCCCTACTATGTCGTCCATACCGGCAGCTCCGTCTCGTCAACTAAGCGTGATGGAATGCTTCGCGTCGGAGCGGCCCTGGCCGAGCTTGTAGCCGCGGACGGCTCCGGCGTCGCTATTCTTTTAGAAAACATGGCCGGAGCCGGCTCGAGCTTGGGGGTCACCTTTGAGGAGCTTGCCGAGATAATCGAAATCGCGGGCGGCGGCGGGCGCCTTGGCATATGCTTCGACACATGTCACGCTTTCGCGGGCGGCTACGACCTCGCGACTAAGACCGGCGTAGAGGATACCTTGCGAGCACTCGATGCAGCACTCGGCATGGCGCGCGTCGGCCTCATCCATGCCAACGACTCGAAATACGCGCTGGGAACGGCACACGACCGCCACGCGGGTATCGGCGAGGGTTATATAGGGAACGCCGGTTTTGATTACCTCCTCAACCATCCGCTTCTCTCCGGCAAACCGGTAGTCCTGGAGACGCCTCGCCAGACAGTCGCCGATGACTTGAGAAACATCTCCGCGCTCCGGGAACTCAAAAACAACCGCTTGCTAAAGACAAATAATACCTCTGGTTTTTCACGTAATACCTAGAGTAACTTGACACCAATACTGATTTAGCGTAATGCTATATGTAGCGGGCTATTTATTGACATGTAAATAGCCCTACAATATAATACAGGACAGTTATGTGTCTGCTACATTATTAAAACAGGGGTATAAGTACTAATATCACAAGAATGTAGCTGTAATTTAGGAGGTATTTCGTGACAAAGAAGACCGTTAGAGTCAGAAAGAACCGGGTAGGAGTAGGTTCTGGCCTGGGTGAACTTGAAGCTGACATCATGAGAGTCGTATGGGAACTTGGCGGCGCTACCGTTAAGGATGTTTTTGAGGAACTCTATCCCGATAAGCACTTAGCTTACACGACCATCATGACCGTGATGAGCCGTTTAGCAAACAAGAACGTTCTCAAACAAGACCGCACCGGCACCGCATACATGTACACGCCCAATGTAAGCCAGGAGGATATGGCTAACGCGATGATCACTCAGGTCGTCGAAAAGGTTATGGGCGGCCGGGTCGCCCCGGTTCTCTCGTTCCTGCTTAACAAGGGTAATATCGACGAGCAAGAACTCGATAGAATCAAGCAGGCTATCCAGGACAAAAAGAAAGAACTCGCAGGAAAATAGTCCGTCAAGACTTTCGATAGAATTAGAAAAGCCGTGCTCTTTCAGGGAGAACGGCTTTTCTAATCTAATAATGATACGGTTCGCCCCTGATTATCTTGAACGACCGGTAGACCTGCTCAAGAAGTAACAACCGTGCCAGCTGGTGTGTAAAGGTGAGTTTAGACATCGAAAGGCGCATATCCGCCTCTTTAAGAATTTCTTCAGCGAGGCCAAGCGGGCCGCCGATAACAAACGCTATGCTGCTGGTGCCCCCGACCATCAGCATCTCTAACTTGTCCGCCATCCCGAGCGAAGACAGCTCGTCTCCCTCGCGGTCGAGTGCGACTACAAACCGCGACCCGGAGAGATGCTTGCGAATTTTAGCCGCTTCGCGCTCTTTTACCTCGCCCTCGGGCAACTGCCCGATATCCTCTTCGGGAAGCTCGACGACTTCGATTTTCGCAAACCGGGAGAGCCGGGTCTTATAGTCGTCGATACCCTCTCTTAAATAGCGCTCTTTTATTCTACCTATGACGACGACCTTTATCTGCACCGTCGCCCTTTTACCGCTTCAGTTTCTCGACGAGCGTAAGCTCTACCGTTTTCTTCTCTGAACCGCGATAATAGGTCAGCTCTATCTTGTCGCCGACCTTCTTCTGTCTGATCTCGACGAGCAACTGGTCCATTGTCTTAATCTTCTTGCCGTCTATCGCGGTTATTACGTCGTTCTTCTTCAAGCCTGCTTTTTCAGCCGGGGTCCCCTTGAGCACATCGAGCACGATGGCGCCATCCGAGACCGCGAGCTTAGAGGTGTCGACAAGCACATCGTCGATATTGCTCCCTTTAATACCCATGTACGGGTGGCTCGCCTGGCCTTTTTCGATTAGTTGGTCGGCGACATTCTGCACGGTCTCCGAAGGTATGGCGAAACCGACACCCTCGGTCACGCCACTGCTCGACATGATGAGTGTGTTTATGCCGATGACCCTACCCTTCGCATCGCTGAGCGCGCCACCACTATTACCGGGATTTATCGGCGCGTCGGTCTGGATAAGGTTGGTGTATGTCGTGACTTCATCCCCGCGCGAATCCGGGATGCTCACGGTCCGGTTCAGAGCGCTGATAATGCCGGACGTTACGGTGTGCTCGAATCCGAATGGACTGCCAATGGCAACGGCAATCTCTCCTACCTGCAAGTCTTTAGTCGAGCCAAACTCGGCAGCCGGAAGTCCCTTCCGGTTTACTTTTATTACCGCGAGATCCGTCTCCGTGTCGGCGGCGACTAGGGTCCCTTTTATCTCATCGGTGCCGACGGTGACAAATATGTCTTTTGCACCTAAGATGACATGGTTATTGGTCAAAATGTATCCGTCTTCCCTATAAATAACACCCGAGCCGACACCGCTAACGACGTCGGGATGGAATGACTCCTCTATGGATTGACGTATATTGATATTTACTATCGATGACTGGAGCTTCTTTGCGACCGCCGTTACCGGCGAAACCGCACCCTTATCAACGGCTATGATCTCCGTTGCGCCATTGCCGGATATGCCCGACCCCCCGCTAAAGACCGCCGCGGGTGAGCTTCCGTACATATACGGAACTAGATATGTCGCGACCAGCCCGCCGACAATAGCACTAACAAAGGCCAGCGCAATAATTAAGACAGAGATGTTGCGCTTGCCTCCGCCACGGGATTGACTCTCCGCAATCTTAGGTGAACTTTGCAGCGGACCTGATCCAACCTCTACAGGTTCGGGTATCTCTTGTCGCACCCGTTCTTCTTTTTCCTCGAAATCTCTTCGCTCTTCCATCTCCGCATCCTTTCCGACGATGACCGGCAGCCACTCTCTTGGCGCTTAATAGCTGGCTGTAATATCCATAGCAACCGGAAACAAGCGACTCAACACGCGTCATCGCGTAATGATCTTTAGAATCCTGTACTAAATAATTATAGTAAAACCAGCCCTATAATGACAGCTCCCAGATAAACCCGCACGCGACAAAAGCCTAGCCCTCGAGTCTACACTAGTATTCTTTGGGCGTCTCTTGCACCTCTAGGTCTATATGTTTTTCCCCAATTGCTGCGGGACAATAACAGCACGGCGTAAATTATTAAGCGATTGCTCTGAGTACGAGCTTTGTAGCAAGGGTCTTTGCGGTATCATTGCCGGGGCATTCTTAGGCCATGACGCCTTGCGGATTAACTCTCCGCAAGACGGCTTCGGAGGTGCAACTCGATCTTGCGCTTAATGCGCTGCAGCGCGTTATCAATCGATTTTACATGCCGGTCCAGATCGTCGGCTATCTCCTGATATGACCGTCCATCGATGTAGAGCTTGAGCACCTTCGCTTCAAGCTCGCTGAGTATCTTGCTGAAACTAGACTTTATGCTCTGCATTTCCTCACCGCTAATGATTAAATCGATAGGGTCGGTAATCTCTTCGCCGCAGAGCAGGTCGGCTAGGAGCCGGTCCGATTCATCCTCGAAGTATACCGGCCTGTTTAGGGAGACATAAGAATTGAGCGGAATATGTTTTTGGCGCGTCGCCGTCTTAATGGCGGTGATTATCTGCCGCGTTATGCACAATTCGGCAAAAGCGCGGAACGACGCTTGTCTATCGTCCCTATAGTCCCTGATGGCCTTGTAAAGACCAATCATACCTTCCTGCACCAGGTCGTCCCAGTCGGCGCCGATAAGAAAATAGGCGCGCGCCTTTATCTTGACGAAGTTTTTATACTTGTAGAGCAGATGCTCGAGAGCGGCGTCATTGCCTTCGCGCGCCGTAACAACCAATTGCGCGTCGGAAAGTGCCTCAAAAAATATGGATGGGTGATGCCGAGATGATTCCGTTTGTACTTGCACTGCTGGCTCTCCTTTTGTCTACGATGTAATGCAAGTTGGCTCATCCCACATGCCCCTCGGTTTCCCAGGGACGCTTGTTACTCTCGTGATGTGGATGATCGATAACGAGTTTTTATTATAGACGTCATAACTCCTTACGTCAAGGACGTCAGGGCTAAACATTCAAGTAATCGTCGATACTTCTACTACTGCCTAAGGATGCCTAATCATCGCCCATGATGATTTGCTCCAGCGCGCGTCGAATAACGCCGTCGATGCGCTCTTCCAAATGAAAGCGCGTGCGTTTAGACGTTTTGTCCTCGATATCGTGGGTAGTCGACTCGAATTCGGCGACCAGCTCCCGGCTGCTCTTCCGCGATACGCCATTTCGAAAGATAACTTTTTGCTGACTGTAGTCGGAAGTGGCGACAATGACATCTCCCTCAAAAGTAGTCTTCGCCGCCATCCTCTCGATCATAGAGTCCGCGGTCTCGCCGGCCTTGGTAAACCAGACATCGATTCCGAGAATTCGTGCATGCGTGCGGCCGCGCGCGTTCGTTTTCGCCGCGTCGAAGACGAGGACTATCTCGTAGTCGTGAAGCGCTTTGAGCGTCGCAAGGTCCTCGATGAGCTTGACGCGGGCGAGTTCCAGGTCGCTCTCACACCACTTGGCATAACGGGCGGTCGCATATATCAGATTATATCCATCTACAATAAGAAGTTTCTTCATGAAAATACCTTGCCCCATACCGGGAAAGCATAAAACATCGTGTGCGATCGGTAAAACGCAAGAGTCGTGCTCGGCTAAGCGCAGGACTTCGAAGCGCTGTGCTCGAGCCCGGCGCTAACCGCTGCCCGGCGCTTCCGACTCCTCTGCAATTCGCCTCTGGCGCAGCGCCTCATAAAGCAAGACCGCTCCGGCGACACTGACATTAAGTGATGATATCTCGCCCCTCATCGGAATCGCCGCCAAAAAATCACATTTCTCCGCGACCAGGCGCGACAAACCGCCTCCCTCACTGCCAAGAACTATCACGAGCGGCATGTTCAAGTCGATATCATAATAGGCGCGCCCGGCTGTCTCGCTCGCGCCGACGACCCAAAAACCCATCTCTTTCAATTCGTCTATCGCATAGGAGAGATTGCTCACCTGGGCTATATCGACATAAGCCGTAGCCCCCGCCGAGGCCTTATGGACCGCTGCGGTGACCGGTGCCGAACGTCGCTTGGTGATGACCACCCCGGCCGCGCCGGTCGCGTCCGCGCTTCTTATGAGTGCGCCGAAGTTCTGCGGGTCGGTCACTCCGTCGAGGAGCAAGATGACCGGATTGGTCTTGATATCCAAACGCGAGCACAACTCAGAGAAGGGCAGGTACTCGTAGGCTGAGATATATGCTATTACCCCTTGATGGACCCGCGAGCCCGCTATGTCGTCGAGCCTATCCTTATCGACCGTATCAATGCGAACGCCCTGCCGTCTCGCCAGGGCTTCTATCTTGTCTAAAATATCCGTCGACTTCGACTGCTTCGCGATGAGTATCTTCTCGACGCGCCCGGCGCTCCGCAAGAGTTCATAGACAGTGCGCCTGCCTTCTACCGTCTCCAAACCAATCCCACCTAAACCTTTAACTTCCACCTGAAGCCGAGCGGCGTATCTTCAATCTCGATACCCGCAGACGCCAGACCGTCTCTTATCTTATCAGCGAGCGCCCAGTCCTTGCCTTTGCGCGCTTCTACCCGCCGCTCCAATATCTCATCGAGGAGCTCCGCTTTGCTCATCCCATCGATTGCGCCGGCAAGAACTTCCGAAGCCAGCCGATAAACATCATCAGGCAGTTTATCCGCCATATCGCCCGCTTCCGGCAATGCCAAATCCAGCCCGACCGCACCGGATAGAGAGACCAGGAGCGAATCGGCTTTCTCGAGAAGCTCCCGCGCATCCAGCGTCATCTCACCATAAGCTTCGATAAACGTATTTACCTCTTTTACCAGCTCGAAGAGGGCCGCCATCGCAGCCGCAGTATTAAAGTCATCGTCCATCGACTCGATAAATTTCTCTTGCGCGCCCTTCAAATCTGCGCCTAAGCCATCCATCAGCTCCCTCTTCTCCGCCAGTGCGGTCACCGACGGCGCTTCCAGCGCTTCTCGGATGCGCCGCCTGGCATTGAGGAACCGCTCGTAGGCCGCCTCGGCCTCGACCAGCTTGTCGGGGCTAAAATCTATCGGGCTCCGATAATGCGTGCCCAGCGCAAGCAAGCGCAAAACATTGGCGTTCGTCTCCCGCAGCAACTCGCGTACTAAGACGATATTACCAACCGATTTAGCCATCTTCTCCTCGCCGATATTGACCATGCCGCCGTGGAGCCAATACTTGGCGAATGGTTGGCCGGTGTAGCCCTCGGTCTGGGCGACCTCGTTCTCATGGTGCGGAAAGATAAGGTCTCTTCCGCCGCCGTGTATGTCGAAATTCACACCAAGATACTTCACCGACATAGCGGTGCACTCTATATGCCAGCCAGGTCGACCCTTTCCCCAGGGACTATCCCAAGCCGGCTCGCCCGGTTTCGCCGCCTTCCAAAGCGCGAAATCCATCGGGTGACGCTTCCTCGGGTCTATCTCAACCCGCTCGCCGGCCCTCATATCATCGAGCGACCGGTGCGACAGTTTGCCGTATTCGGCAAAGCTGGCCAACTCGAAGTAGACGTCCCCGTCGACCGCGTAAGCGTGGCCTTTTTCTATAAGCCGTTCGATAATCTCTATCATCTCGCCGATGTGCTCGGTAGCCTTAGGCTGCATCGTCGGCTCGGCCAAGCCCATGCTCTTGACGTCGTCCCAGTAGCCCTCGATGAATCGCTCGGCTAGCTCCTCGGGGGAGACCCCCTCCTCGTGTGCCTTATTTATTATCTTGTCGTCGACATCGGTCAGATTGCGAACATATGTGACGTCGTATCCCTTATACCTAAGATAGCGATAGATGATGTCGAAAGAGAGGTACGTCCGCGCGTTTCCGACATGGATGAAGTTATACACCGTCGGGCCGCAGATGTACATACCGACCTTGCCCGCGTCGCGCGGTACGAAATCTTCTTTCTTCCTGGTCATCGTGTTAAAGACTTTAATAGACATTATCTATCGACACCACCTGATTGATTTTTTCCGGCTCTGATTGACACAACACGGTTTATTTTCGAGCCTGCAAACAACAAACCGCCTCTCCTTTAGGTTTATTGCTGAACCTTATTGGCCTCATCGACGACCGCATCTATTCGCCCCAGCGCCTCTTCTTTGCTTAAGATATTGAGGATGTAAGGCAGCTCCGGTCCCTTTGCACTTCCAGTCAGACCAACGCGTACCGGCATAAACAAGTTCTTTCCGGTTATACCGCGCTCTTTGAAATGCTCTCGCAAGCCTAAGACGACCTCTTTGCCGGCCTCGAAATCAAGTTCGCCGCGCGCGACAAGCATGTCGCGCAGCTCTTTGAGAACATCCAACAGGGCGGGCTGGGATAGCCACTCGCGCGCTTCCGGCTCTATCTCGAACTCGCTCAGAAATATCTTAGCATAGGCCGGTATCTCGGCGAGCACGGTGAGGTTGCCGCGGACCGCCTCGATGATCTGGACGAGGCGCGCGAATTCGTCTTCGGGGAGTTCAGCCTCGTTGATGAGGCCCGCCTCTCGCAGGTACGGCATGCAGAGGTTGGCTATCCTCTCAACGCCGGCGGCTCTAATATGCTGTCCGTTTAGCCAGTTTAGCTTGGCTATGTCGAAGATGGCAGGGCTTTTGGAGATACGGTCTATTTTGAACGCTACGGCCAGCTCGTGAAGGAGGAAGACCTCTTTTGTGTCTTCGGGCGCCCAGCTCAAAAGGGCTAAGTAATTATTTATAGCCTCCGGCAGATAGCCGCGCCTGCGATATTCGTCGACCGAGGTCGCACCGTGCCGTTTGCTGAGCTTGCCGCCGTCGGGACCTAGAATCATCGCGTTGTGGGCAAACTCCGGCACCGGGTACCCGAGCGCCTTGAAGAGCGGCACATGCTTCGCCGTGTTTGTTATATGGTCCTCACCGCGTATGACATGAGATACCTTCATCTCGCCATCGTCTACTACGACCGCCAGGTGATATGAGGGCGACCCGTCGGAACGCAATATTATGAAATCACCGATGACCTCGCTCGAGAATTCGATAGCGCCGCGGACCAAATCGTGTATGGTTATCGTCCCATCGGGAACCCGAAAACGCAGCGCCGCCTTTTTCCCCTCGGCCAGGTGCGCCGCCTCCTGCTCAGCGGTGAGCTTGCGGCAAGTCCCCTCGTACTTGGGCATCAGCCCGGCAGCTAGACGCGTTTTGCGTCGCTCTTCCAGCTCTTCGGGTGCGCAATAGCAGCGATAAGCCTGCCCTGTCTCGAGCAACTCATCGGTCTTCTTGCGGTAGATGTCAAAGCGCTCGCTCTGCCGGTACGGGCCGAAACGACCGCCTATATCGGGGCCTTCATCCCAATTCAGCCCCATCCAGGCCAAGTCTTCGAGAATCGAAGTTTCGAACTCGGCTGTCGAACGGCTTAAATCCGTATCCTCGACCCTTATTATAAACGAACCATCCATCTTTCTGGCGTAGAGCCAGTTTAAAAGTGCCGTTCGCGCAGTGCCGATATGAAGGTGCCCCGTCGGACTCGGCGCAAATCTAACCCGTACATCGCTCATTCTATCTAAAACCTCTCTTCGTGAAGGGGGTGCTCTTCGACCAGTACGACCGCCTGCGCCGCGACTCCTTCGCCGCGGCCCGTAAACCCGAGCCCTTCGGTCGTAGTCGCTTTGACACTGACCCTGGATACTTCGAGCCCGGCGGCGGCTGAAATCACTTCGCGCATCTGTTCCCTGAACGGTGCGATCTTCGGGCGCTCAAGAACCACGGTCACATCGATGTTTACAAGCCGAAATCCCTTGTCTCCTAAAATGCGGACGGCGTCTTGAAGCAACGCTATGCTCGAAATTCCCTTGAACTCGTTGTCCGTGTCGGGAAAGTGGTGTCCTAGATCGCCGGCGGCGGTTGCCCCGAACATCGCATCGATAATCGCATGCGTCAGGACATCGGCATCGGAATAGCCTTCCAGGCCGAACTCGAACGGAACTTCAATGCCGCCCAAAACAAGCGGGCGCCCCGCCACAAACCTGTGCACATCAAAACCGGTTCC
>JASEGT010000002.1:0-40233 GCA_030018005.1 Actinomycetota bacterium | reverse complement strand
TGGTTCCAACCCTCATCTGTCTCTCGCTTGTAGATTTTATTGCTATATGACATCTAAATCTTACAACTTACGTCACTCCGCGATATGCGCGAACCACTATCTTATTAATCGCGGTTGGCCTTAGCGAACCGCTCTTCCATAAGGGCTTCCGCAAAGACTAAATCAGAAGGCGTGGTTATCTTGATGTTCTCATCAGAGCCCTTGACTACCCTTATCCGTCCTCCAACCCGCTCGACCAATACCGCATCATCGGTCCCGCTGAAATCCTCACGCCTGGCGCGCTGGTGGGCTTCGAAGAGAAGTTTGTATCGAAAAACCTGAGGCGTCTGTATCTGCCATGTCAAATCGCGCGGCAATGTCTCCGCGATATAGCCATCGCGAACGATTTTTATCGTATCCTTGGCGGGAACACCCACTACCGCGCCGTCACAATCGCCGGCGGCGCCGATGACCTCATCGATAAGGCGCGACATGACCAGCGGACGCGCGCCATCATGAACCGCAACGAGGTCGACGCCCTCAAACTCGGCAGCCGCCAACAACCCGTAATAGACGGAATCCTGGCGCTCGTCTCCCCCGGCCACCACGCGCTCCGCCTTGACGATTCCGTATAGGTCGATTACTTCTAGGCATTTCTGAAGATTCTCCTCAGCCGCCACGACAACAATCGCATCAATCGAGTTCGCCTGCTCAAAAGCCGCAAGCGTATGAGCTATCACCGGTTTTCCGGCCAGCTCCAAAAACTGCTTGCCGCCTTCCGTCCCCATACGCCTGCCTTTTCCGGCAGCCACTATCAGCGCCAGGTTCATACTAATCTTTCGCCACCAATCAAGCTTTCATGCGGCCGAAAATCATGCGCCCGGCGGGCGTCTGCAACACACTGGTCACCATTATCTCGACCTCGTCGCCGACGTGGATCTTTCCACCATCGACCACGACCATCGTCCCGTCATCCAGGTAGCCGACTCCCTGGCCGGCTTCCTTGCCCTCACGAATAATCCCGACATACATCTCCTCGCCCGGCAACACCACCGGCTTGAGGGCATTAGCAAGCTCGTTCAAGTTCAACACCTGCACGCCTTCAAAATCCGCCACTTTATTGAGATTATAATCGTTCGTTACGATCGGCGAGCCCGTATCATTGGCGAGCTTCACCAGTTTCGCGTCGACATCCGCTAAATCAGGGTAGTCGCGCTCGAGAATCTCGAGGTGGAGCGTGGGTATATTCTGAAGCGTCTTTAAAATATCCAGCCCCCGTCTTCCCCGGTTCCGCTTGAGCGAATCCTCGGAATCGGCTATCATCTGAAGTTCCCGTAGGACAAACCGCGGAATATTGAGGACACCTTCGACAAATCCGGTCTTCGCGACATCCGCGATTCGCCCGTCGATGATCACACTCGTATCCAGCAACTTCGCCACACCTAAATCGAGCTTCGACCCTGAAGACGCCTGCCCTTTAGCCAACGGTGACGGTATGGCACGCATGAATATCTGTAGTTCTTCTCTCTTCTTGAGAGATATTCGAACACCCAGGTAGCCGAGGATGACAAAAGCAAATATAGCTACCGAGAACTGCAGAAACGGAATCTGGATATAACCGAACGGTATAGATATCAACCACGCTAGAATCAACCCCGACAAGAGTCCGAAGAGCGCGAGAAAAAGATCCCCGGTTGGAAGCTTCTGCGCATTATTCTCCAACCAGTTAAGAGATACCAATAGCCGGCGCCCGATTATACCGCCGAGAACATAACCGAAAGCGACTCCCAGTAATATATAAAGTATAAGTGCAGGAAATTCATATTGGGAGAGCGGTTCGGGTATGGGTGTGGTGATGGCCAGCTGATAGGCCCCTATGGCACCGGTTACAATGAAAACAATGCGTATTAACTGTAACACATCAATCACCCCTATCTTTAATTTTAGTCTATTCTTGCATCACGAAAGCTACATCATAGGCGCTCACCCCCAAGAAGGACTTACCCTTTTCCTAGCATTTTTAAGGATAGCACAGTTGGCCGATGCTTAGCCATTAGCAAGGCGTACAAATATTCGAGTGGCAACAAGGGAGTTTTCAATCGTCGTTGACAAGCGCCCGTCGGGTTACTACAATTAGTTCAACCGGAGCCTACAAGGGGTGCAAAATGGGCGATAGAGGTTGTCAGCAATTTCAAAATGCTGTGTCGGAATATCTTGTGCGACACAAGAGTATCCTCGATGTCATGTCGAGACTCCAAGACTCCACTGCCCATGTAAACCGCGCCATCGTCAAGTCGGTCACGGCCTGCGGCTGTCTGAAGATCGATGCGGGCAAGCAAACGATACCGGACGACGCCTCACTCGTCGACATCATCGACTATATCCAGACCCACGTCTCAGGGGCGCTCTGCTCGAACTGCCTTGAAAATGTCGAGAACGAATTGGGTAACACCCTCTTTTACTTGGCGGGAATTTGTAATCTTCTCGGCCTGCAAATGGACAATATTATCTGCAAAGAGAATAATCGCCTAGAAACGCTGGGGTTTTACAACTTGACTTAGCCCTGCCCTAACAGCCTGGGGTTAGATATACCTCTCCAAGATGTTGTACTCTTTGAGGCGCTGCAGACCATGCTTGATGGCTTTCGCCCGTATCTCGCCGACGCCCTCTACCGCATCCAAACCTTCGATGCTGGCGCCCATAATAGACTGGAGGTCATGGAACTTGCCGACTATTTTGTCGATAACGCTCGACGGCAGCCGCGGAATCTTACTTAGCAAGCGATACCCGCGCGAGTGTAAGGGTTGCTCAAGAAAGTCGACGGTCTCCTTATAGCCTAGGACCACTCCGATCTCGGAGAGGTCTAGCAACTCCTCCGAGGTCAAATCTACAAGGCTCTCTTTAACCCCAGAGATCTTCCTGAGATTGGTCGTGTAGTCTTTGATTATCATCGCCGCTTGTTCTTCGGTGTTGCCGACCAGCTCATCTAGCTGCATCCTGATAAGGCGTCCTTCCGTGCCAAGCTCACTGATATAGCGCTCTATCTCCCGCGAGACACGCCCGACCATCTCCGAGCGCTGCAAGACCGTGACAACGTCTAAGAGGGTGACCAAGTCTTCAAACTCAAGGGCACTGAGATTGGCTAAAACCTCGTCGAGGCGAAGCTTATATTTCTCCAGCGTCTGCAAGGCTTGGTTCGCTTTGGCCAGGAGAACCCTGATGTCTTGCAAGGCGTACTTGATGCCGTCATAGTAGATGCTTATGAGGTCCCTTTTTTGCGATATCGAGATGACGAGCGCTTTCGTCTGTCGAGCAACGCGCTCCGCTGTCCGGTGTCGCATACCGGTCTCACTGGTAGGCAAGGTCGGGTCGGGTACCAGGTGGACATTAGCCCTTATTATGTGGCTCAGGTCGGCATCCAAAAGAATCGCGCCGTCCATTTTGGCGAGCTCGAACAAACGTTGTGCTGAAAACTCTACCGTCAGTTCGAAGCCTCCGTTACAGAGAGTCTCCGCCTCTTCGGTGTCGCCGATTACGATGAGCGCACCGGTGCGTGCGCTTAGAATGTGCTCGAGCCCTTCCCTAAACTCGGTTCCGGGCGCGACCCTGGCCAAGGTCTTTATCAGTTCCTTTTCTTCACGGCGGCTAAACTGCATCTGAGCACCTACTGGGGTCGTCTACAAAAAAACAGATTGGCTGACCCGGCATTTGATATACATACACTTCCTGGTCTAAAAGGTCCTTAGGCGTGACTATCCAAGAAATATTAGACCGGTATCAACATACCTAATAATAACCAATAATTTCTGTTTAATCCATCGGCGAAAATTTGAGCCTGTTTAATAGACTTTTTCGAGAAGCCAAACTTATTCAACAAGCTCTAGTGCGCTTCTAACACTTTTGGCTTTAAGCAGCTCGATACCGAGGCCGGATTTATTCCTAACATCTTGGTCGGGGACAATGGCGCGCTTAAACCCCAGCTTCGACGCCTCCTTGAGCCGCGCCTCGATCTGACTCACATAACGCACCTCTCCGGTAAGGCCGACTTCGCCTATTGCGACCAGCTCTTTATCTATCGGTATGTCCTTATGAGATGAGGCTATCGCAATGGCGACCGCCAAGTCCGCGGCCGGCTCGGATATCTTTATCCCCCCGGCAACATTGAGATAGATATCTTCTTGCCCCAAATGTAAGCCGACGCGCCGGTCGAGCACCGCCACGATTAGTGAGAGTCTATTGTGGTCATACCCGGTCGCCATCCGGCGCGGCATCGTCAGGTAAGACGATGCAACAAGCGCTTGGAGCTCGACAAGCAAAGGCCGTGTTCCCTCCACGGTCGCCACAACAATCGACCCCGAAGGACAATCGGGTCGCTGGCTTAGAAACTGCGCCGAAGGGTTCGCGACCTCCATGAGCCCGGCGTCGGTCATCTCGAAAATACCAATCTCATTCGTCGAACCGAAACGGTTCTTTACCGCCCGGACTATCCTGAACGAATGGTAGTTATCGCCCTCGAAGTAGAGGACCGTGTCGACCATGTGCTCGAGAACCCTCGGCCCGGCGATAGAGCCGTCTTTCGTCACATGCCCGACGATAAAAATAGGTAGATGGGTCTGTTTGGCGATGCGCATAAGGTAGTGGGTGCACTCGCGCACCTGCCCCACACTGCCCGGAGCGGACGGAAGATCGGGATGGAACATCGTCTGAATAGAATCGACGATAAGAAGGGCCGGCTCGGTGTGGCGTATCTGGTGCTCGAGCACGGTGACGTCGGTTTCGGGGAGCAACAGCAGCTTCTCCGAGAGCGCGCCTAAACGCTTTGCCCGCAGACTTATCTGCCGCGGCGACTCCTCGCCCGAAGCGATTAACACCGTACCGAGGCGCTCACCGAGACTGTGCGCGACTTGAAGCAGAAGGGTCGACTTGCCGATTCCCGGCTCACCGCCGATTAACACAAGCGAACCCGGTACCACCCCGCCGCCGAGGACGCGGTCGAACTCCGGCATGCCGGTAGGCACTCTCGCTTCAGCGTCCGACACGATACTGGTTACGGGCCGGGGTGCCTCCGCAGATGCCAAACCCGCTTTAGAACGTGAAATGCCAGACTCGATGGGCTCCTCGACCATGGTGTTCCATTCACCGCAGTCGGGGCACCGTCCCATCCATTTAGGGGCGGTACACCCACACGCCTGGCATCGCACGAGATACTTTATTTTGCTCATACGCCGCGCTCACCGGCTGTTCCAACCGGTGACGCATCGAGGCGGACAAAATCGATTTTGTTGTCTTTGGCATCGATGATTATCTTGTCGCCGGCCTTGAAGTAGCCATTGAGTAACGCTTCGGATAGCGGGTCCTCGATAAACCGCTGAATCGCGCGGCGAAGCGGCCTAGCTCCCATCGCGGGCTCATAGCCCTCTTTGACGAGAATCTCCTTGGCCTCCTCGCGCAGCTCAACTTCGATAGCTTGCTCTCTGAGCTGGTCAACGACCCTTTTAAACATCAGGTCGACGATGTTCTTAACGTTTTCCTTGTTCAACTCATGGAAGACTATACTATCGTCTATCCGGTTGAGAAACTCCGGTCTGAACGTCTTCTTTATCTCGCCCATGACCTTTGATTTCATTTCTTCATATGATATGCCTTCTTGGGCTTTGCCGAAACCTAACGGTGTTCCTTTCTGTATGAAGCGAGCACCGAGATTCGACGTCATGATTATTATGGTATTTTTAAAATCAACCGAGCGCCCCTGTGCGTCGGTAAGACGCCCGTCCTCCAATATCTGGAGAAGTATATTGAAGACATCGGGATGTGCCTTCTCGATTTCGTCTAAGAGCACGACCGAGTACGGGCGCCTTCGCACCTGTTCCGTTAGCTGGCCCCCCTCGTCGTAACCGACATATCCCGGTGGGGAGCCTACCATCCTCGATACGGTATGCTTTTCCATATATTCCGACATATCGAGCTGAATCAGCGCTTTCTCGTCGCCGAAGAGAAACTCGGCGAGCGCCTTCGCAAGCTCGGTCTTGCCGACGCCCGACGGGCCAAGAAATATGAACGAACCCGAGGGTCGCTTCGGGTCTTTTAGTCCCGCGCGCGTCCTTCGAATCGCCTTAGAGACCGCCTTTATCGGCTCATCCTGACCGACTATCCTCTTGTGGAGCTCTTCCTCCATCCGAAGGAGCTTCGCGGTCTCTTCCTCGGTTAGGCGAAATACCGGGATTCCCGTCCAGGTCGCGACTATCTCTGCTATCTGCTCATCGGTGACGGCCGCGACCGGCATGCTCGCAAGCGCCTCCCATGTCGAGTCTTTCATCGTCAACTCGATTTCGAGCCCGCGCTCTTTGTCGCGAATGCTCGCCGCTTTCTCGAAGTCTTGAACCGCAATCGCAGCTTCTTTCTCGCGTCGCAGATTGCGCAAATCCTCTTCAATCTCGAGACTCTCATCGGGCACGTTCATCCTCTTCATGCGAACCTTAGACGAAGCCTCATCTACCAGGTCAATCGCTTTATCTGGCAAGAAGCGGTCGGCTATGTAGCGGCTCGCAAGCTGCGCCGCCGCAATCAATGCGTCGTCTGTGATGGTCACTCTATGATGGTCCTCATAGCGTTGGCGAAGACCTTTTAGTATATCGACGGTCTCCTCTACCGAAGGCTCGCCGACGACTATCGGCTGAAACCTGCGCTCGAGGGCCGCGTCCTTCTCCACATGCTTGCGGTACTCATCGAGCGTCGTCGCACCGATGGTCTGCAGTTCGCCTCGTGCCAACGCCGGCTTTAAAATACTGGCCGCGTCGATTGCGCCTTCTGCGGCGCCCGCGCCGACCAAGTTATGCATCTCATCTACGAAGAGAATGACATCCCCTCGCTCGCGAATCTCTTTTATCACCTTTTTAAGGCGTTCCTCAAACTCGCCGCGATACTTCGAGCCGGCTACGAGCGCTCCGAGGTCGAGCGTATATATCTCTTTATCTTTGAGCATATCGGGCACGTCATTATTGGCTATACGCTGAGCGAGCCCCTCGACAACGGCTGTCTTGCCGACACCGGGCTCGCCGATGAGAACCGGATTGTTCTTGGTCCGACGGCTCAGAATCTGCATGACCCGCTCTATCTCTTTCTCCCGGCCGATAACCGGGTCTAGCGTGTCCTCGCGGGCCAGCCGCGTGAGGTTGCGACCAAACTCGTCGAGAAGCGAGCCGCTGTAGGTGCGACCATACGTCGCCGGTTCGCTCGTCTTTCCATAGTAACCACTCAGAAGCTGAATGACCTGATTTCTGACGCGATCCAAATCGGCACCCAAATTATATAAGACGCGGGCCGCAACGCCCTCACCTTCCCTGATGAGACCCAGCAAGATATGCTCGGTTCCTATGTAGTTGTGACCGAGTTGCAGGGCTTCACGCAACGACAACTCGAGAACTTTCTTTGCCCGTGGTGTAAACGGTATATGCCCGACCGGGGCCGATGTGCCCCTCCCTATAATCTCTTCGACCTGCGCGCGAACGTCATAAAGGCTGATACCCAGGCTCTGAAGACCCCGCGCGGCGACACCCTCTTCTTCTCTTATCAGGCCCAAGAGAAGGTGCTCGGTTCCTATATAGTTTTGATTGAGCATGCGAGCTTCTTCCTGGGCAAACACCACTACCCTTCGCGCTCTCTCTGTAAATCGCTCAAACACGACTCATACTCCCTTCCCTTACTCCGGCTAAGCTTAATGCACCTTCCGCTTACCATAAGTGCGCAGCCGCCCAATTGTAATATGCCCACAAATTTTTTGGCACAAACAGTTATTAATATATTAACACCAAACCAGCGCGACCGCTAAGGCAAGCGATCTATTGGAGTGACAACAAAGCCGCTACTAAACCACCGCTTGCCCACACTCGACGCAATAGAATCCCAAGACGTACATGCCTTGCACGATGCCGATAATTAAGATTATCGGCAAGCATTTCGCGATTGATTACTCGCCCGCTTCGCCGAGCGAACCTACAATTAGGATACCGTACATGGAAGGGAGAATCCAGAAACTATGTAAAAACAGAGTCATCATGAATAGGGTGCTAAACTGGGGGGTTGAGCTTTTACTGAACGGACGATTACTCTCTAATCTTTCTCGGGACGCATGTGCGGAAAGCTTATGACCTCACGAATCGAGTAATTATCGGTCAAGAGCATGACGAGCCGGTCGATACCTATGCCCATTCCGCCGGTAGGCGGCATGCCATACTCCAGCGCCCGGACATAATCCTCGTCGACCTGTTTCGGCGCTTCCTCATCGCCGTATTCGAAGAGCTTGACTTGTGCCTCAAAACGCTCACGCTGGTCTATAGGGTCGGTCAACTCAGAAAACGCCGTGCCGACCTCGAGGCCGATTACTATCAACTCGAAACGCTCGGTCACATCGGGGTTATCCTGTTTCTTCTTGGCCAGCGGACTTATTTCGGTCGGATAATCGATGATGAAGGTAGGTTGCCACAGTTTCGTCTCGACCAGCTTCTCAAATAGCTCGTTGATAAGCTTTCCCTTGCCGTAACGGCTCTTGACCTCGATGCCGTGCTTTTTGGCAACCGAGCGCAAGTCGTCTATATCCATATCGAAAGAGACCGTTTCCCCGCCGTACTGCTCAATAGATTCGATCATAGTAAGCCGGGACCACTTTCCAGAGAGGTCGACCGGCTTGTCCTGGTAGTCAAATTGCAGCGCACCAAGGGCTTCTTCCGCGACATGCTTGATCAGGCCTTCACATAAATCCATCATATCTTCATAATCAGCATAAGCCTGATAGACCTCGAGCATCGTGAATTCCGGGTTGTGCCGGACCGATATCCCCTCGTTGCGGAAATTGCGGTTAAGCTCATAGACTCGTTCCATATCTCCGACAATCAGACGCTTTAAGTACAACTCCGGTGCGATTCGCATATATAAATCGATATCGAGCGCCTGGTGGTGCGTGATAAATGGTTTAGCCATCGCCCCACCCGGTATCGCCTGTAGCATCGGCGTCTCGACCTCAATAAAATCCCTGCTATCGAGCCAATTACGCATAGCTTTGATGATTCTAGTCCTAGTTAAGAGCGTCTTTCTCGCTTGCTCGTTGATGATGAGGTCAACATAACGCTGGCGGTGCCTTGTCTCGACGTCCTTCAGGCCGTGCCATTTCTCGGGAAGCGGCCTTAGCGATTTCGTAAGTAGGCTGAAATCCCTGACGTCAATCGAGAGTTCGCCCCGCCTGGTCTTAAAGACAATGCCGGTGACTCCGACGATGTCGCCGATGTCATAATCGAGAAACGCCCTGTACTGCTCTTCGCCGAGGGCACCGATAGAAAGGAATAGCTGTATGCCGGCGGTGCGGTCTTTCAGAACCATGAAGCCGGCTTTCCCGTGACGCCGGATAGCCATTATCCTACCTGCCACGATAACCGTCTCCCCGGTCTGGTCCCCCGCTTCGATTGACACGAATCGCTCGATTATTTCGGATAAGGTGTGCGTGCGGTCGAATTTAGACTTGAACGGATTATCGCCAGAAGCCCGCATCACATCGAGCTTCTGGCGTCTCTGTAGCATCAACTCATTGATATCTGAGGCCTGTTGGATTGGCTCTTTATTCATGTATCATCTATTTCTTTGCAGCGTTCTTCTTGATTTCAACTACCTTATACTCGAGAAAGCCCTCCGGCACACGAACCTGGACGACCTCCCCTGCTTTTTTACCTATAATAGCACGACCGACAGGCGATTCGTTCGATATCCTGTGATTCGTAGGGTCTGCTTCGAACGACCCGACTATCTGATACTCCTCCTCGTCGCCGGACTCGATATCGAGCAAGACCACACGCGAGCCGACGCTCACCTTTGTCGATTTGCTCTGGCCGTTCTCTTCTATCACCTTTGCCAACGCAAGCATGTCGTTGATCTGGATGATCCTGCCTTCCAAGAATGCTTGCTCGTTCTTTGCATCGTCATACTCGGAGTTTTCACTCAAATCCCCGAACTCGATAGCTTCTTTGATGCGCTGCGCTACTTCCTTGCGGCGCTTAGTCTCCAAATGGTGCAACTCTTCGACTAATTTGCTGTAACCTTCTTTAGTGAGAATGACTTCTTTCTCTGACAAACCGTTTCGCTCCTTTACATCGTAGAGGCCTTTGGCAATAGTGCCGACCTCACGCGAGACTAGCTAAGTATTATATGGAAACGCCATATAATTGTCAAAATATTTATACCGGCGCATGGTCATAGAAAATATCGGCAAATCAGAAAAGAGTATTAGCGGGAGCGGGTATCGCCTGAATCATCGTGGTTAAGCCGCAGGTTCTGGGGCTTGACTTGGCACTCTCAGGATACACCGGAGGCTTTCGGTTACGCTCACAGGTTTTTATTGGGCTAAGGCTAGACTAAATCGTGCTTTTTCCTTGACCTTTTGGATATGGGCATCGGTGAGTTTTCGCTCAAAACTCCGCAACCCGGCCAACTTAAAGCCGTGCTTCCGGGCTAAATCGTTTATCTCGTGGATTTTATCGACGCTTATATCCTTACCGAGCGTATAGTTCTCATAGCGCCCCTCTAGGGCGAGCATCATAGTCTCAGCCATGCACGCAAGCGCCAACCTTTTGGGTAGTCCGAAATCGAAGTTGAACTCGACGTGCCCGGGCACCTGAACCACGCCTCCGTCGATGACCAAAACGTCGGGTCTGGTCCTGACAACCAGCTCGGCGACGTCGCGCGGTCTCGCCACATCACAGACGACAGCTCCCGCTTTGATAGTCTCGGGCTTTATAACCGCATCCGCAGCTCCGGTCACGGTGATAATAATATCCGCCGAGCTTATCATCTTAAGCGATGTGCTCACCTCGAGCGAACCGGCCTTGCCCTCAAGGCGCGCGGCGAGCTTGTCGAGTCGCTTCTCGTCCCGCCCGATAAGCGTCAAGCCGCCGACTTGGTCCGCGAGTATCTCCGCGCAAGCGCTCCCTATCGAGCCTGTCGCCCCGACAATCGCTAACCGAGACGACGCCAAGTCTATCTCCATTTTCTGCGCCGCCTCGAGCGTGCCTTCGATAGCCGTCGCTATCGTGTAGGTGTTGCCCGTTGTAATCGGGACCTTCGAGATTTTCGCCACCTCTTTACCGCCATCACCGGGGATTGCGGTAAACGCGCCGAGTCCGACTATTTTCGCCCCCTCTTTTCTCCCGACCTCGCACGCCTTAGCTATCTTTTCGACGACATACTCTTGCTCTAAGTCAAAAAACTGGTTGGGCAAAAACGGAACGACTATAAACCAGCCTGTGGCGAGCTTGCCGGTTCGCGACTTTATTCCGGTAATCTCCGAAATGACAAACGGTTTGCGCCTTTTAAGCACGCTCCCGATTACGCGCGGCGAAATCTTCTTGGCTATCTTGTATTTCTTCGCTACGTCTGCTATATCCATCGGATGTATTAAAAAACCAAACGTCTCCATCTGTTCTCCCTGCGCCAAGCTAAACTACTTCCTTCCGTGTTTCGTTAGTGCGTTCGGTGAGCTGTCCGCGCTATCAGTTTAATCTTTCGATTCTCGGCTTAAAGTCGAGTCTTTTAAGAAGCTCTAGATAATCCTGCGCTTCGACTTCTTCCCACTCTTTACCCAAAAGCGCCAAGAAGACCGCCTCCAACACATTCGTCCCGAACGAGCGACCGTTGAAGACCGGCGTCGTCGTGATTAGCAGCTCGACTCCACGCCGCTTCAAATCGGCGACATCATCCGCGGTGGTCGTGTTGGTCAATATCCATTTACCCTTAAGACTCGCGGGCATATATTTCCTTATAAACAAATAGTCGCCGGCTATTATATCCGCCTCTTCATAAAAGCGCGCATACTTCTCGTTCGACTCCTGTTCTTGCTTGCTTCCCGTCGGATACAGCAACTTAAACGGCATCCTGGTGACGACCGGCAATACCATCTTAGCGATTCTCGTAAAGTTGTCCATCGTCCGGATGGGAAACGGTATGTTGAGGCCGAATATCAAATCGCCGAATATCATCCTCGAACCCTGCGAGTTGATTGCTTGAGCCATCCCGAAGCGGTCGACCGCACTGACCATCAAGACCGTCTTATCTGAAAAAGACAATCCGGCGTCCTCGACCAGATAACGGACTGTCTCGCGCTCCAAGGTGTCTTTAAGCCCGCTTCCGTCGACGACCGGAGTCTCTTTGACGACATTCTTGAGTTTTTGCGCATCGCGTATGACATAGCGCCGGCCATCGGCAAAGAGGTACAAATCGATGCCGCCGAGGCCAATCGCATCGGCCTTGCCGTCTAGTTCGCGCAAGACCTCCATTGTCTTTTTCATGTCTCCATCGGTTCCGATGCGCTCGATTGTCATTTGTTGACCAAGAAGCTCTACTTCAACTCGATGGTTTCTTTTTGAAGACCCTAAACTTGCGCTTACGACCCGTTTCAAGGCTTAGCCCCCTTCCGTCGGTAACGCTTTCCAGCACATCACGCAAGACCTCGGGCTTTACCTTTTTGTCCCTTTTGATGGGAGAGTTCCCTAGGGGGATGCCGATTACTTCGCGGTCGAGAATTTTCTCGACCATGGCGATGCGCTTATCCGAAGCCAGAAAGACGACCACATCGAAATCTTTGAGACCTGCCAAGAGCTCGAGTAGTTCATTGAACATCTCCGCTCCGCTCCGCCTCAGCACATAGTCCTTGCGCTCTTTCTCGCTTAAGAAATGGACGAGGTCGACCGCGAACTTTCCCGCGACCGCCTCCAGCTCTTCTTTGTTCGCTATAGGAAAACCGATGACGGCGATGCGGTTTCCCCGCCGCACTTCCCCCAAGCCTTCCAGATGCGATACGAAAGCCCTCTCGACACCGAGCGACAGCGCGACTTCCTGCTGGGTCGCCCCGACAGCACGGCGAGTTAGAATCTCGCCTATGATATTTGAAAGCCTGTCACGGTCGACTATTTTATCGCCGATTCTGAGAAGCCTCATCGTTCTCCTTGTGCACAATATTGTGTACATTTTTCTTCTTCAGTTTAAACCAACGCTCGCAACAGTTCAACTGGAAAAAGCCTAAATCTTGGGCCGATGAGGCACAAAACTTAGGCTCTCGTTTCTTCAGCAATCGTTCTCCGTCCCCGCCTGGTTTAGGCGAAAAAAGCTTTTATCTCAGCAATAAACATGAGGCAAAACCTATCACTCGCTCGTGCTTTGTGGAAGCTCGCCAAGCTTGAGCGAGATCGATTGCCTATTGTTCCCTCTGTAAATCTCAAGTTCGATAGTCTCCCCTACCTTGTTGTCCCGGACGATACCGATCAACTCATCCATGGTCGTGATCATCGTGCCGTTGATCTTTGTAACGACGTCTCCGCCGATTATTATCTCACCCTGATTGGTGATAAGCCGCTTGTCGCCGCCTTTTAGTCCAGCGACTGCCGCCGGACTTCCCTGGAAGACCTGTGCTATCAAAACTCCCCTGTCTACGGGGAGCGTTATAAGGTCGGCAAGCTCCTTGTTGATCTCGATACCGCTTATTCCCACCCACGGATGGCTCGCTCTCCCTTTATCTTGGAGCTGCGCGACGATGTCTTTGACCGTGTTGCTGGGTACCGCAAACGCGATACCGGCAAAATCACCCGAGCGCGCGGCAATCTGCGAGTTCACACCGATGACTTTTCCGGTCACGCTTATCAGAGGTCCACCACTGTTGCCCGGGTTGACCGCCGCATCGGTTTGGACGACATTGCGGATTTTGAACTGCCCGTTCGGCGAGTCGATGGTCCGGTTAAGTGCGCTAATAATCCCTTCGGTCATCGTCCCCTCAAGCCCGAACGGTGAACCGATGGCATATACCGAATCGCCGACTCTCAGCTTCGAGCTGTCGCCAAGCTCGAGGACTTCCAGTTTGCGTTTGCCCGGGTCGATCTTGAGAAGCGCGAGGTCTGTGTTGATGTCGGTACCTAGGAGCTTAGCCTCGACTTCGGTCTTATCACTCAAGACCACCGTGATTTGGCTCGCCTTCACGTCTGAGCCCTCTACGACATGGGCGTTGGTGACGATGAGGCCGGCATTGTCGATAATAAAGCCGGAGCCTTCGGCTACCTGAGTCTCGACTATCGGAAAGCCGAAGAAGTCGGTACGCTCTCCGGTAAAGACAGACCTTATATGCACAACGCCGCTGTTGTATCGTTCGTAAACCTCAGCCGGCGATAAGGTCGGTTGAGGAGTCTTCGCCCCGCTGTCGGGCATTGTCGTAGTGGTCGTCGCTCCCGGGGTTGTAAGAACCTCCTGTGGGATGATGTAAGTAATAGCCCCAAAGACCAGCGCGCCGCCGATGATGGCCGCTATAAAGCTTGTAATAGCTGTTTTCCACATACGTATCTTCCTTCCCTGACAAATAAAGACTTAAACGAGTGCTGAGAAATGATGATTTGTAGGATGTGTTTGTTCGCTATCGATAAACGCTTCGATTTCGGTCTGTCATAACTTGCAAGATAGCTGCGGATCGATGAATCCTTTGTGTGGAGGCCACGCTCTGTCCTAGCCTGGGATTTCCTTGTTGCGTTCGTAGATGCGCTGAAGGCCGGTGAGCGTGAGCAGGGTATCGATGGCCGTGATGCGCTTACACTCGGGCGCCATCAGCGCAGCCAAACCACCGGTCGCTACAACACGATCGACCTTGCCCATTTCGTCTTCGAAGCGCTCTACGACACGGTCGACGAGCCCGCCGGTTCCAATCATGACCCCGGCCTGGATACTCTTTCTTGTGTTCGTGCCAATTGCACAGGTCGGATGAATCAGGTCGACCTTGGATAGTCTCGCCGCCCTGCCAAAGAGGGCCTCGGCCGAGACTTCTACCCCGGGCGCAATAGCCCCACCCAAATACTCGCCGCTCTTACTTATCGCATCGAAGGTCGTGGCGGTCCCGAAATCGACGATAATGAGCGGGCTGCCATAGATCTCTACCCCGGCTACAGCGTTAGCGATACGGTCGGCTCCCATCTCAAAGGGATCGTCATAGAGTATAGGGATGCCTGTTTTCGTCTCCGAGCTGACAAAGAGCGGCTCTATATTGAGAATGCCGGTCGACATCTCGCGCAGCGCACCGGTCACCGAGGGAACGACCGATGAGACAGCTACTCCCACGATATCTTTAAACGTAAAACCGGCTAATTTAAAAAGATCAGAAATCGAGACCGCAAACTCATCCGAGGTCGTATCGCGCCTCGTGGAGATTCGCCAACCACCCACCAATTCTCTCTTCTTGAAGAGACCTAGAACCGTTTGCGTATTTCCGACATCAATCGTTAGTAACAAGCGTTGAGGCAATTACCGAGAACCCCCTTTATTTAAGGCAAAAATATAAACCACAAACATTATAGCAGGAAGACGGCGCGAGGTTTATATATAAAATACATTTGTTACTAAATCGATCGCCCTACAAGCCTATCCAGGTTGTAACGTCCGGGTTGCGAGGTGTAGCGGCGGGTTCCGCGACCGGATATCCCATCGGCAAAACCGTCACAAGCTCGAAATCTTTTAGGCCTAAGTGGACCATGATTTCGGACTCTATCCAAAGCGTCGACGTCAGGCAAACTGAACCAAGCCCTAGCGACCAGGCCGTAAGCTGCATGTTCTGGATAGCAGCGCCACATGCCAACAAGTCGATCTTGTGCGCATAATCGCTTCTCCTCTTGCCCATATAGACAATGACTACGACCGGGGCTCTGCCTAGGTCTTTCGCAAAATCGGTTATCGATTCCTCGCTAATATATTCCGCCTCTTTCGGGTAGAGGGCGAGTATGTCCGCCAGATAGGCCGGGAACTTCCTTAAGATCTTAACCAGTTCATCTCGTTTTTCGCCGGCAACGACCATGAAGCGCCATGGCTGACTATTGAGAGGCGAGGGAGCCGCAGTACCTGCCTCGATAACCTTCTCCAGAATGTCTCTGGGCACGGATTTCGGCTGGAACTCGCGGACGGTTCTTCTAGTAAATATAGCTTCTTCGAGGCTGAGCGAGTCGTCTCTTATTACTTTATCCGTTCTCATAGGTCGCCCTTAAGATAATCTATAATCTCGAATAATCTCGAAATATACTTAGCATTAATTCGAATATAATATATCGCTTCGAAAATGTCATTATTTTAACAAATCTATATTTCTAAGTGACCGCGAAACTCTAGGGCTTTTAAGCGCGGCACCTAAAGGCTATCGATGAGCGGCCTGCAGTGACCCTCAAACCATGAGCAACCATTGCATACGCCGATATACTTACCCGAGCGAATCGCTTCCGCAACGCGAGCACGCATGATATGGGCGATATAAAGCTGGCCCGGCTCGATGCCGAGAGCCTCCTCGGCCGCGGCATCCATCGCGGCTACATCTCTTCCGGCTTTTTGGCAGGTAACACCGTCGCTAAAAGGACACGCTGAACAGACATCATCCACACCCTCAACAAAAAAGACCGTGCGCGCAGGAGAAGAGCAAATTCCGGCGATGCGCTCCATGTTATCGGTAAAAGCTCTATCGTAGCCATCGCCCAAGAACATATATACACAGAAGAGATGGTGAGCCCGGAGCTTGATGGTATTGTTATCGGCTGGTCGACCTACCGTTCGCAAGACCGATCCTCCTCGCGACTGCCACCGCGGCGACCGCTTTTATAACGTCAAAGACTATAAAAGGCGCGGCGCCAGCGAGAACCGCCTGCACGAGCGACATGCCGGTCACGAGAGACAGCTGTGCGACACCGAGAACGTAAATGACAGCGATGCCCGCTCCCATCGCAATAGCCAGCTGCGATATGGAGTTTTTCCCTCGCAAGCCTATGATGCCGATTACGACAGCCGCCAGGATGAAGCCGAACAGATATCCCCCGCTCGGTCCGACAACCACACCGATTCCCGCCGCCCCGCCGGCGAAAACAGGCAGGCCGACGATGCCCAAGAGCATATAGACTATCATGCTGAGCGCTCCGTATACCGGTCCGAGTACTAAGCCCGCGAGCAATACAAAAAAGACTTGCAGGGTGACGGGGACCGACCCGATAGGAATTGCGACGATGGCCGTCGCGGCGGTAAGCGCCGCGATAAGCGCGGCTTTCGCCATTAGAGAGACGTTCAAAATAAATCAACTCCTTATTGTAAACCTACTATATCACATTGGTTTACAATTATATGAAGGAGCGCCCGCCAAGTCAAGCATCTTATACTTTAACCGTGACATCACCGGCGGCAAAGGTCTGGACCTCGCCGTCCGCCTGGCGTAAACGAATGGCCCCGAAATCATCGACGCCCGCGAAGACGCCCTCCTCGACACCGTGGAGCGTATCGAGCACGATATGCTTGTTGACCATGTTGCAGCGGTGTATCCAGTCGGAGAGGATACCTTCCCAATCGCCGTCGAGGAGACGACGATACTCTTGTTCGAGAACCGAGAAGAGCGTCGCTACAAAGGCTGCCCGCGCTATATCACGGCCGAGCACATCGGCAAGGCTGGTCGCGCGCTCTCGCGCTTCAACCGGGATATCACGCTGCGTGATGTTGGCGTTGATGCCGAATCCGATGACCAGGTGCTCGATACGGTCCGCTTGGGCGCTAAGCTCCAGCAGTATACCGCAGACCTTACGGCCTCCTATTAAAACGTCGTTCGGCCACTTGATTTCCGGGGTTATACCGAGCGTTTCGATAGCCTTCGCGACGGCCACAGCGGCCAACAATGTAAAGCGGGTCGCTTCGAGCGGCGCTAATGCCGGGCGCAAGATGACCGAGAGCCAGATGCCGCCGCGCGGCGAGGCCCAGCTCCGCTCGAGCCGCCCCCGGCCGGCCTTCTGCTCTTCGGCAATGACGACGGTCCCCTCCGGAGCCCCCTCTTGGGCCAATTCCTTGGCGAGGTCGTTCGTGGAGTCGACCTCCTCGCGGTGGACTATTCTATGGCCTATGGTCTCGGTTCTGATGAGTGCCACAAGCTCCTCCGGTATGAGAAGGTCAGGAGAGAAGACAAGCCGGTAGCCGCGCCTTGGGGCCGCCTCAATCACATAGCCTTTAGCCCGCAGACCCTCAACCTGCTTCCAAATCGCCGCGCGTGAAACCGCCGCGCGGGCGGCGAGCTCCTGCCCGGAGACGTATCGGTCTTTATGCTCCTTGAGCGTCGCTATCACCGCTTGTTCTTTGGTCTGCTCGACCACGTCTCCTCCTTAAGATATATAGCGAGATCAATACGATTACCGCCGCTAGAACGATGAGGCTGAAGTTGCCGACGAGCTTGCTGAGCAGCCGCCAATTCTGTCCGAAAAAAAACCCCAGCAAACCGATTCCAACCGTCCATGAGACGACAGCGGCTATGGTGTAGACGAGAAACTTCCCGAAATTCATCTTGGAGGCACCGGCTATGAGCGGCACAAAGACCCTAACCCCAGCCGCGAACCTTCCGATAAAGACCGTTTTGGGGCCGTGGATCGCGAAATACTCCTCAGCCGCGTCGATTCTTTCCGGCGATACCAGGCGGCCGCCATACCGCTTGATGAACGGGCGGCCTCCTTTTCGGCCGATTACATATCCCGTGATATTCCCGAGAATCGCGGCTACCGCAGCTGTGATGATGACGTAGGTGATGCTGAGGTTTCCTTGGGCGGCGACAAACGCTGCCAGTAACAGGACCGTCTCCCCCGGTACCACCAGACCTATTACGAAAAAGTTCTCCAGCAGTAGCAGTAAAAAGACAATATAATACCCGTATATATCGAAATAGCGGATTAGAAAATCCAGTATCTGGGCTTCGTTCAACTCCACAGCCTCTTAATCAATATCTTTACCTACGACCGCCAAACCAGACCGGCCGAAATGGGGCTCTGTACATATTAAAGTGGAGCCGCTCTGGAAACACAAGGGTGCTATCGGGCAAATGCGGCTTCAACCGACGCGGCGACTACCCGACGACCTCAAGCGATATATCGAGTGGCCTCGCCGCTTGTGTTATCGCCCCGACCGAGATGCGGTCGACACCGGTCGCGGCGACAACGGCGATATTTGCCAGCGTAATACCGCCGGAAGCCTCCTTTAGTGCCCGGTCTCCGATGAGCGCCACCGCCTCCCTTAAGAGCGCCGTGTCCATATTATCAAGGAGGATGATGTCGGCTCGCGCCTCAACCGCTGCCCGCACCTCGTCCAAGGTCTCTGCTTCGACCTCGACGATAAGGTTCGGGTATGCGTCGCGGGCCTTACGCACAGCCTCTTTGATATCCCGAGTGACCCCGATATGATTGTCTTTGATGAGTATCTGGTCGAAGAGGCCGAACCGGTGATTACGCGCGCCGCCGGTTCGCGCGGCATACTTATCGAGATAGCGCAGCCCCGGGGTAGTCTTTCGCGTGTCCAAGAGGTCGACGCCGGTTCCCTCAAGAGCCTTCACGTACTTGGCGGTCTCGGTCGCGATACCGGAGAGGTGCTGCAGAAAGTTGAGCGCGGTCCGCTCACCGGCCAGCACCGCCAATGCATCCCCCGACACCTCGGCAATCCTGGTGCCCGCCTCGACCACCGCCCCGTCATCGAAGAAAGAGTTAAACACGAGCGTGTCATCGAGATAGGTGAACGTCCGTTTCGCCACGGCCAGTCCGGCAATCACTCCCGGGCTTTTGACCATAATCTCCGCGCGCACTATAAGTCCGGCTCCGATGGTCGCTTTCGACGTGACGTCCCCGGCCTCACCAAGGTCCTCCTCGAGCGCGCGCACCACAGCTATTTCGATTTCCCGCTCCATCAGATGATTATCCGGCAACCATATCCTCCGTATAGCGATTTTCAAGATGTATCAACCAGCGGTCACTCGGCTCGGGGTAATCGTCCCGGTAATGAACCCCGCGCGACTCCTTGCGCGCGAGCGCCGATTTTATCAGCAAACCCGCAATACACAACATATTTTGAAGCTCGAACCCAGCCGGGTCCATAAAACCGGCTTTAAGAATGTCGTCTTTTCTGTTGACCTCGGAGAGTGCGAACAAGAGGCCCTCTTCGTTGCGGACTACCCCGGCGTAATCGGTCATCAGCTTTTGGAGCCAACTCCGCTCCGCGGCGATATCGATATCGCTCTCAGGTTTGTCCGCGCTATATTCGAACCTTTTGTCTTCGACCAGCTGGTCCTCTTCGGCCGCAAGCTTTCGCATGACCGACATCGAGATGCGTTTACTAAAGACCAACCCCTCCAGGAGCGAGTTGCTCGCCAGCCGGTTTGCGCCGTGCACGCCCGTGCAGGAGGTCTCGCCGGTAGCGTAGAGACCCGCGATGTTGGTCTCGCCATTGAGGTCGGTTCGAACCCCGCCAACCGTATAATGCGCCGCCGGCCGCACCGGTATTAAATCCTTCGAAATATCTATGCCTAACTCCCGGCAATGGCTCCAGATATTGGGGTAGCGCTCCCGCAGTATCGATTCCGGTATATGTGTAGCGTCAAGATAGACCGGTTTGTCGTGACAACGCTCCATGACCTGGACCATCTCTCTGGTCACGACATCTCGCGGTGCCAGCTCGGCAAGCGGGTGCCTGCCGACCATAAAGCGCTCGCCGTTGCAGTCTCTAAGATAAGCCCCTTCGCCGCGTAAGGCCTCGGTTATTAGAAACCTCGGCATCGCATCACGGTCGAGCGCGGTTGGGTGGAACTGAATAAACTCCATATCGGCCAGGACCGCTCCCGCGCGGTATGCCATCGCTATTCCGTCACCCGTCGATATCGTCGGGTTGGTCGTCACTGAATACAACTGCCCCGCGCCGCCGGTCGCCAGGATCACAGCTTTGGCGAAATGGGCGACCATTCGTCCTGTGAGCTCATCAAGGGTAAGCACCCCGACACAGCGCCCTTTATCTACCAGCAAGTCTACGGAGAACCGGTGCTCGAAGACCTGAACGCTCTGCCAGGCGTTGGCGGTCCGAATCAGAGTGGCCTCTATCTCGCTTCCGGTCGAATCGCCCGAATGGAGCACCCGCGCCAGCGAGTGTCCCCCCTCTCTGGACAAGCCGATGCGGTCGCCCTGCCAATCAAACTTCGCACCCATGCGAATCAAGTCTCCGATGCGATCGGGACCTTCGCTCACCAGAACGCTTACGGCCTCCCGATCACAGAGACCGGCTCCGGCCTCCAGCGTATCCCTAAAGTGGAGCCTAGGAGAGTCTTCCTGGCTCACCGCAGTAGCGACACCACCTTGGGCATACCAGGTGGCCGTCTCTTTGAGTTCGCTCTTGGTGACAACCGCTACGTCGAACTGTTTCGAGATTTCAAGCGCAGCCGTCAAGCCCGCGATGCCGCTTCCGACAACCACCGCATCGGTGAAGACCTTTTCAATATTATCCGTATCGTAATTTACTAAATATCTGGGAATCATGTTCGCAAACTTCTCAACGATGATTATGCGCGAGCAGCGCGGGTCGCCGGCTAAAACCAGAACAGCTAGACTATCTCAAGCATCCGGTCGATAGCTCGTTTTGCCTTTGCCGCGATATCCTCCGGAACTGTTATGACATATTCCATGTCCTGGAGCGACCATAAAACTTTTTCCAGAGTTATCCGCTTCATATTCGGGCAAACCGAACGTTCGGAGCCTGTATAAAATATCTTGCCCGGATTTTCCTTCTCCAGGCGATGGATTATCCCCATCTCGGTGCCGATGATGAATTCCTTGTCACTCGACGCCTTGACATAACGGAGTATGCCCTCAGTGCTCCCCACCGCATCGGCAAGCGCGATGACCTCCTCCATGCACTCGGGATGAACGACTATCTTAGCGTTCGGGTGCGTCTCTTTGCGCGCGGTGATGGACTGGGCGGTAATCCGGCGATGGGTAGGACAAAAACCGTTCCATAGGATTATCTTCTTCGTCGTCTGCGTCGAAACATAATGCCCGAGATGTTGGTCGGGCGTAAAGATAATCTCATCGGAATCGACTGCGTTGACGACTTTTATGGCATTAGCCGAGGTGCAACAGTAATCGCTTTCGGCCTTGACCTCGGCGCTGGAATTGACATAAGTGACGACCGGCACCCCCGGATGCTCGGCCTTGAGCTCTCTCAACTTGTCCACCGTCACCATATCGGCCATCGGGCACCCGGCATCGATATCCGGCAATAGCACCGTCTTTTGAGGCGAAAGAATCGCCGCAGTCTCGGCCATAAAATGAACGCCGCAGAAGACGATTACATCGGCGTCGGTAGCGGACGCCTGCTGACTTAACCCGAGGGAATCACCGACAAAATCGGCTATGTCCTGAACCTCACCTATCTGGTAGTTGTGGGCCAGAATTATCGCGTTCCTCTCTTTTTTCAGCCTGAGAATCTCGTTTACCAAATTGTCACTGCAATCCAAGACAGATAACACCTCTTGCTTTTATTTATTCACGCCCTTGCTTTGCCAATTATAGCGCCATCAATCCAAACTGCCAATTATTTTGACCACTTGACCTTCGATTCCAGCGAGTCGCTCACTTACCGTGCGCCCGCTCGGCAAGACCAGCAGCGGTGCGATATCGCAAAGCGGCGCCAGCACGAACGCCCGGTTCTCCATCTCCGGATGAGGAATGACCAAATCACTCTCGGCAATCGAGACCTCCCCATAGAGGAGAATATCGACATCGATGGTTCTCGGACCCCAGCGCTCGCCCCGAACTCTGTGGAGCCGTTCCTCGACTCGATGTGCCATATGAAGCAGCTCTCGCGGGGACAAGCTCGTCGCAAGACGAGCGACCATGTTATAAAAATCGCCCTGCTCGACGCCGCCTACCGCGCCCGTCTCGTAGAGCGGAGATACTTTCTCGACGGAAACACAGTCGGTCTCCCCAATCATTCTGAGTGCCTCTTTGAGGTTGCGACGACGGTCTCCCAGGTTAGAGCCTAGACTAAGATAGGCTTCGATTGTCTCGGTCACGAACCCGCTCCGCCGGCTATAGCGTCTACGACAGCCACCACCCGGCGTACCTCTTTAACATCATGGACCCGGACTATGCCCGCGCCTTTGGATATTGCGTAGGCGATGGTTGCGAGCGTCCCCTCGAGGCGCTCTTCCGCCGGCGCATTGAGTATCTTGCCGATAAACGCCTTTCGCGACGTGCCGATAAGAATCGGAAAACCCAAGCTCTTGAATTCAGATAAACGCCGCAATAGCTCCAGGTTGTGCTCAAGGGTCTTGCCGAAACCGATACCCGGATCGACCACGATATTATGCTCGGCCACGCCGGCCGCCATCGCTTGGCGCGCCTGACCGTCGAGCCAATCGATGACCTCGGCGACGACATCTCCGTAGACCGGGTCTTGCTGCATATCTTTGGGCATGCCCATCATGTGCATTATGACAACCGGGACGTTTCGCTCAGCCGCCAACTCTATCATCACCGCGTCGCGAAGCCCGCTTATATCGTTGATGAGCGATGCTCCCGCATCGAGCGCGCTCCTCGCGACTTCGGGTTTATATGTATCGATCGATATCGGGACATCGAGTTCGGCGGATAACCGCTCTATCAGCGGAACGACTCGCTTCAGCTCTTCATCGAGCCCCACCTCCGCCGCTCCCGGACGCGTCGACTCACCACCGACGTCGATGATGTCAGCCCCTTCGCTCACCATTCGCTTCGCTTGCGCAAGCGCGTCTTCCAAGCTGAAATAACGTCCTCCGTCGGAGAAAGAGTCGGGTGTTATGTTGAGGATGCCCATGATATGCGTCCGCGACGCCAACTCCAGCGCAAACCGGCCGGCGTGCAACATGGGGGATTTTTTTGTATAGCTTTCGAGCGTTTTCTTGATGTCTTCGGCGAGCGCCGCCAGACCGAATGGTTGTCTTGAAAGCTTGTCGAGCAGCACCTCGAACTGCTTGGCCGTACCCATCAGAATCATGTCGATTTTTCTGGCATCGAGCATGTAGAGCTCATACGGTGCCGCGGCTTCGCCGCCTCGGGCCAGCATCTCCTGCTTGATTATGTTTGCCGCCCTGCAGTCGATACCGGTAATCTTGACCAGCCGGTGTATCCCCTTCGGAGACATGATATCGATGCCCTCCGGCGACACCCGCATCATCTTCAGCGCCTCGCGTACAGATTCGACCGAATCGATATTTAAAACCCTTGGCCGCATCGACCACCAGCCTCCTTATTTCAAGGTCACTATCTAAATACTGTTCGCGATGAGCGACAGTGCTTCCGAGCGAGCCGCTTTCTTTCTAAACTGGCCTCGCACAGCCGAAGTGACCGTGGTCGAGCCCGGTTTCTTGACGCCGCGCATGCTCATGCAAAGATGCTCGGCCTCGATGACGACCATGACCCCCTGCGGGTTGAGCGCCTCTACCATCGCGTCAGCGATTTGCGTCGTAAGTCGCTCCTGAACTTGGAGCCTTTTAGTGAGCACGTCGACCACGCGCGCCAACTTGCTTATCCCCGTTACTCTCCCGTTTTCACTGGGGATATATGCTACATGCGCCTTACCGATAAAAGGCATCAAGTGGTGTTCGCACATCGAATAAATCGGTATGTCTTTGACCATTATCATCTCATCATGGTCCTCGCCGAAGGTAACGCTAAGGACCGCGACCGGGTCTTGCTCCACACCTTGAAGAATCTCTTCATACATAGCCGCCACGCGGCGAGGCGTGTTGAGTAGGCCTTCACGGCTAAGGTCTTCCCCGACACCTTCCAGGATAAGCCGTACTCCCTGTTCGATCTTCTCCCTATTCAATCAAGAAACCCCTTTCAGAGGAATTGCCTAGCATACCACATTATGTCACAATTCCGACGATTTGCGAATACGGGTAAGCAAAAAGGCCACCGTGGTAGTGGCCTTTTGTCCTATTCTAATCATCTAGCTTTATTGAAGCCTTGGTGTCTCAATATTAGCCTTCGGCCGGCCTTAGCTTGCCGGGCATATCAATCCGTTCTTTTTCTTGCTCTTTGCCCTTGGCGGGAGCTTTCTCCTCGGCCGGCGTAGCACTGCTGGTGCTCTCCTTTTCTCTGGGGACAAGCTCTTTGCCTTCGAAAATGAGTTCCAGCTCTTCCCGCTCGAGACTCTCTCTTTCCATAAGATGCTTGGCGATGCTATCGAGAAGTTCCTGCCGCTCGGTCAAGATAGTCTTTGCTTTCTTAAACGCATCATCCACAATTCTACGAATCTCTTTATCTATCTCGAATGCTATCTCTTGGCTGTAATCGGGGTGCGACGCAAAATCGCGTCCTAAAAACACCTGCTCCTGTTTTTGTCCGAGCGTAAGCGGTCCGAGTTTCTCGCTCATGCCGAACTCGCAGACCATCTGTCGCGCAACCTTGGTCGCCCGCTCCAGGTCGTCGTGGGCTCCCGTTGTAACGTCATCGAACTTCATCTCCTCGGCCACCCTGCCGCCGAGAAATACCGCGAGATTCGCTGTAAGCTCTGCTTTCGAGACCAAGAACCGGTCCTCGGTCGGAAGAGTCAAGGTATACCCGAGCGCCCTTCCTCTCGGGATAATCGATATCTTGTGAACCGGGTCGGTGTTGGGCAGCTCATGCGCCACCAGCGCGTGACCTGCTTCATGATAAGCGATGATCTCCTTTTCATGGTCGCTGATAAGACGCGTCTTGCGCTCCGGCCCGGCCATGACCCTATCAATCGACTCTTCAAGCTCACGCATGTCTATCTCTTTTTTTCCGTGGCGAGCAGCGAGCAGCGCGGCTTCGTTTACCAAGTTTGCCAGGTCGGCTCCGGTAAAACCGGGCGTCCTTCGCGCCAGCACATCGAGGTCGATATCTTTGGCGAAGGGCTTGCCCTTGGCATGGACATCGAGGATGCCCCTCCTGCCGTTCAAATCCGGCCGGTCGACGATTATCTGACGGTCGAACCGACCCGGGCGAAGCAGCGCCGGGTCCAAGATATCCGGCCTATTCGTCGCCGCTATCAGTATTACGTTATCCTTGACGTCAAACCCGTCCATCTCAACCAAGAGCTGGTTGAGGGTCTGCTCGCGCTCATCGTGTCCACCGCCGAGACCGGCGCCCCTATGCCTCCCGACAGCGTCTATCTCGTCCATGAATATGATACACGGGGCGCTGGTCTTAGCCTGCTCGAACAAATCACGAACTCTCGAGGCACCGACACCGACGAACATCTCTACAAAGTCAGAACCGCTAATCGAGAAGAACGGCACGCCCGCCTCACCGGCGACCGCGCGCGCAAGCAGCGTCTTTCCTGAGCCCGGAGGCCCGTAGAGCAAGACTCCCTTGGGTATTTTTGCACCCAGCGCTTGGAATTTCGAAGGATTTGCAAGGAACTCCTTTATCTCCTCGAGTTCTTCAACGGCCTCATCAGCGCCGGCGACGTCCTTAAACGTCACCCTTGGCTGGTCCTTTGTAAGCCGCTTCGCCCGGCTCTTGCCGAACGACATGACCTTGTTGCCGCCGCCCTGCATCTGCTGGAGCATGAACAACCAGATGCCCAGTATGAGCACGAACGGCAAGAAGCTCAGCGCAATCGACCACCAAACGGTCTCTGTCTGGGGGTCGACCTTGACAACAACATTGTTGCTCCTTAAATCTTTGACTAGCTGATCATCATTTTCACTATAGAAGACGGTAAAGTCGCCGCCTTTTTTATAATCAGACTTGTAATTCCCGTCAATCCGGTTATCCTTATCGAACACCTCTACCTTAGCCACTCGACCCTTGTCGACTTGGTTGAGAAACTCGGTATAGACCAGCTCCTCCGGTTTCGCGCTGGGCTTAAGACCCTGTATGACAAATAGAACCACCAGCAGCACCATGATGAACCAAAAGCCGGCACTTCTAAACAATTTCTTCAAAAAAGCTCCTCCTCATTTTTTCTTTACTTAAAATGCTATCACAACTACACCCGCCGGACAATTTACACAAGCCCATCGTCTTCATAAGCAGAACGCTTAAGCGTCCCGATGATCGGTATGTTTCGATACTTCTGAGCATAGTCCAATCCATATCCGACGACGAAGGTGTTGGGGACGGTAAATCCTGAGTACTTCGGCGTTATCGGGACCCGTTGCTTGCCCTCCTTGATGATGAAGGAACAGACCTCAAGACTTGCCGGACGGCGTGAACTCAGGTTCTTGACCAAATAGTTAAGCGTGAGCCCGGTATCGAGTATGTCTTCGACAATCAGGACATGCCGGCCCTCGATATCATCGTCCAAGTCCTTTAAGATTCTAACGACCCCCGAGGTATTGGTCGACGACCCGTAGCTCGATATCGCGATAAAGTCCGTCTCCATGGCTATATGAACCTCGCGGATAAGGTCTGCCAGAAAAACAAAGGCGCCGCGCAAAATTCCTACCATCAAGAGATTCTTGTCGCTGTAATCCTTGCTTATCAAAGCGCCGAGTTCCTCGACCTTTGCTCGGATATCGTCTCTGGTAACAAGGACCTCGTCGATGTCGTTCGCGAGGATTTGCTCCATAATTTCCGCCTTCATCGTCTCTCCAATCATTCTAAAATAAGAATAATACTCTCTGTCGAAACGCCATCCAAGAGCAGTTCCTTCATGCCAGAACCCCCCCCGAATAACTCCGCGCCTCAACCGCATCGTTTATTATTAAAGCCGCTTTGCCTGTCGCACTTAACCATTCTATATCACCAAATAGAACAGGACAAACGGCCTGAGCTTAGATTTGCAGCAGACTTAGGATTAACACCTCTTTCGTCTGCTCGGTAACCCTAAACGAATCATCGATTCGAAAGCCGGCCACCCATGCAATTTTACCATCCGATTCAATAATGGGCACCCTATTCCGCTCTCGTTTCGATATTTTTTTATCGACAAATAAATCCTGCAATTTCTTCTCACCGGACATGCCGAACGGTCTAAAAGAATCTCCCGGCCGCCTTACGCGCAGCTTCAGACCCAAACCGGCGACAGCGGCATCCAGATGCGCAATGTCACCATTCCGCTCAAAAACAAGTCCCGCCGGTTCGACCAGTTCCGCTTTTATCTCGACGCCTAACGCATCGATTCGCGTCACACCGGGTACTGTCAGCTTGATTGATTCGATTCCCAGCGGCTCAAAGAGCTCCCTTTCACCGATGACTAGCTGCTCGTACTCGGCTCTCGCGATTATTTGGCCGGGCAGGTCTATTTCCATGTTTCCGGACCCCTTTCGCAAGCCGCTGACAATCGCGTCGACATGCTTAAACTCAACACCCCTCAAATCACCTTTGACCGACCTAATTGCCAAACGAATAAGCCTGCGCTCTATCGCAAGCGGCTGGTTTATGATTTCGACGATCGGCAGCTTTATCAATCCAGGCTCTCTTTGAGCATGCTTGCTAAAGATGCCGGCGACTATTTCCTCGATAAACGCTTGGTCTTCGCTAATAATATCGATCGTATTTAAAAGCGTCTCTTGCAATCTCGGATTATATTCGCCAAGAAGCGGCATGAGGTTGTGACGGATGCGGTTCCTTAAAATAGACTCGTCTTGGTTTGAAGAATCTACCCTGTATTCAAGAGAATTGTCCTCGATATACTGAAATATCTCGCTTTTAGTCTCATCGATCAGCGGCCTGATGTATCCGTCTCTGACCGGCTTTATCGAGCCCAGCCCTTCGAGGCCCGTACCTCGAAGCAAGCGCATCAAGAAGGTCTCGACCCGGTCGTCGGCATGGTGTCCCAGCGCTATCTTATCGATGCCTAGCTCTACCGCCAAACGCTCCATCTCACGGTAACGGGCTTCGCGAGCCGCTTCTTCCAATGAAAACCGCTCCTGCTTCATGAGCAAGCGCACATCAGCCTCGACAAGCATGGCCTTTAAACCCATGCCGGCTGCAAATTCACCCACAAACCGGGCATCCTCATCGGCCTCAAGCCCACGCAGTTTATGGTTGAGATGAAAGACGATGAGGTCTAGGTCCAGTACGGGTTGGAGTCGTTTCAGAACATGGAGAAGCACGACAGAATCCGGTCCCCCGGAAACCGCGACGAGCACACTTTCGCCTCCGCGAAGCATACCATGGTTGTTAATCGTCTTCAGAACGCGGTCGAAAAAACTTGAGCCGACCAACGTTATCACCCAGCCAGAATAAAAAACGCCCTCGCGGGCTCCCTAATATCTTCCGTTACCTTTACAAGTATAATGACTTTAGCGGCTCTTGCCAAGTCCGGCGCCGCCGCAACCTGCCCTTACAACTACTCATCGCGGACGCGCTGTGGCCAGAATGCCACACGGCGCCTACTGGGTAGTAAGCGCCGCGCTCTAATCGCTGCAACAAAGACATGCCTCCGGATACCTATGTCGACCACGCCTTAGGGCTCCATCCTTTTGGCGAAGACCGGCTTGCCGTCTTTGATGGTCATAATAACGCTCCCCTTGACGGGGTTGCGGTTTTCATCGAAGGTAAACTTCCCGGTGACGCCCTCAAAGTTCTTTATCCCCGCAAGAGCAGTCGCAATCTTCTCGGGCCTGGTCGAATCAGCACGCTTGATGGCCTCAAATAGAAGGTGCATCGCATCATAACTGAGCGCTGAGGAAAACTCCGGTTTAGCAACATAGTCGCCTTCATACAGCTCGACAAAATCTTTTACTTTTGGATTAGGATCGTCCGCGGAAAAATGCGCCGTATAATAGCTTCCTTCGGCGGCCGCTCCGGCCTCTTTAACCAAGCTAAACGCATTCCAGAAATCGGTTCCGAGATATTTTGCCGTGATATTCATCTCGGCAGCCTGCTTCATGATCAAGCCCGACTTATCATCGTAGTCGTTGAGTAATATAACATCCGGCTGCACTTTGGCAACCTCTTCGAGCTGCTCCGAAAAATCGGTGACATCAGATGCATACGACTGCACTGTCTCGACCTTGCCCCCGTGTTCGGTTAGCGCTTTTTTGAAAGCATCCACCAACGCCTGCGCATCCTGGTCCTCACTATTAAATATGACAGCGGCTTTCTTTGCCTTGAGTTCACGCCCGGCGAATTCGCCCAGCATCGTTCCCTGATATGAATCGACATAGCTGGCCCTGAATATATACTTGCCTATTGCCGTTATATTCGCCTCAGACGAGCGAATTGTAATAAGCGGTACACCGTCCCGGTTTGCGACCGGAGCCGCCGTCAAAGCCGACTGAGTCGCGAAAGGTCCGACTATTGCGGATACGCGTCTGATCTGCGTATATTCGTTGGCAATATACGATGAGACACTCGGGTTAGAGGCGTCGTCGCCATCGATGGTCTCGACTTGCATACCAAGCAGACCGCCTTGAGCATTGATTTCATCTACGGCCAGGTCGATCGCCCGCTTGCTGAGTACACCGTACACCTCTAGCTCGCCCTTCATCGGCAAGATCAAGCCTATCTTGATGGTCTCTTCGCTCTCTGACTTTGTCGGGACCGGTTCAGAGCAACCAGATAAGACCATAGCACTGAGGATCGAAACCAAAACGAGCGAGGTAAGAAATAGACGTTTGAACACGTGGCCTCCTGGATGTTTAAGGATTTACATGCGCGGATACGCTTTTCACATCGCATGCGCACAAGAAACCAAATTACAACAGCTCGACCATATAATACGCTCAGTTTACCTATAAGTCAAAATATGCTGTACAAGACGCCGCCTGCTAGTTGTCGCGCACATCCCCGGTGAGCTGCAAAACCTATGCGGCGGCCGCGAGAACTCCGCTCCGGTTCCTATCGGGAATCTGTGAAAGTAAGCATACATCAAAAAAGAGCGACATCGAAGATGAACGTTGCGGGTACCATGGCGCCCGAAAACGCCACTAGCAAAGCTGTTGAGAATATCGGTATTAGCTCCAGAGCAGCCTCCACATCATGCCTGATTCTTTTTTGAACTTAGCAGAATGAATCGCGGGTATCAACAATGGGGTCGGTTCGCTATGGTTCTAGTGTGTAGGTCAAAACGTTGCAGGGAGGTTGGCTATCTTACTCTCGCGGGGACTTCTACGAGTCCTAATTTTATCGCACTGAGTATGGCCTGTGTCCGGTCGCCCTGGCCCAACTTTTGCAGAATGTGACTGACGTGTGTCTTCACGGTCGTCTGGCTTATCCACAATCTCTCGGCTATATCTTTATTTTTCAAGCCCTCGGCCATCAACTCGAGGACTTCCAACTCGCGGTCGGAGAGAATATCAGCAGAGAATTCGGCTTTGCGGCTGGTGACCGGTGTTAGCAGCTTGTCAGCGACTCCGGGGTCGAGGATGGTCTTTCCCTTATTGATGGCATCCAATGCCTGTACCAGGTCACACGGGGCGATATCCTTTAATATATAGCTTGAAGCTCCCGCCTTCATGGCACCTTGGATGTCCTCTGCTTCATCGAAGGTCGTCAAAATCACGACTTTTACTGCGGGTTTTAATTCTTTTATCTGAGCGCAGACCTCTACGCCATCGATATCGGGCAAGCGCAGGTCGAGCAATACAACGTCGAGGTCAAGCTCCTGCGCTTTATTAATAGCCATACGCCCGCTAGACGCCTCACCGACTATCTCGATGCCGTCTTCGATTTCCAGAACCGCTTTCAGACCCTGGCGCACCAGTTCGTGGTCGTCGGCGATGAGAATTTTGACTCTATCCAACGCATAGCTCCTCGACTGGAAGGCTGACCCGAATCACGGTACCGCCATCGGGATCACTCTCGATCCTAAGTTCGCCCCCCTGCTCTACAATCCGTTCGCGCATGCTCATAAGGCCGAAGGTTTCGCGTTTTTCCGCTGCCATAAGCGCACTCGCGACATCAAAACCCCGCCCCTTATCTACTATTAATAGTTCGACCCTGTCTTCCAGGTACTTTAGAGAAACCGTGAAGTTGTCGACATTAGCGTATTTGACAATATTATTAGTGGCTTCCTGCACAACCCTGTAAATAGCCGATTCAGCACGCGGCGGCAGGCTGCGCCGTTTGCCGTAAGTCCGCAGACGCCCGCTGGACCCGTTAAGTTTGTTAATCTCCTCCAAATGAAAGCCGATCGCGCCGATTAGGCCCATATCCTCAAGGTTCTTCGGGCGCAAGTCATATATATAGCGACGCAATTCCGCCATGCCCTGTGATGCAACGGTCTGCATCTCGCCCATCTTCTCCTTGACCGACAGGGGGTCATCATCTATCTTCTTCCGGCACACTTGTAAATTCAGCACCAGGCTGAAGAGCGATTGCGCCAGCCCATCATGCATCTCCTTGGCAATACGATTGCGCTCATCGGCAACGAGAAGCAGTTGCGCCCGGTTAATAAGACGCGCGTTTTCAATTGCGACCGCCGCGAAACTGGCTAGAATTTTGAGCGCCGCGATGTCATTTTCAGTAAATCCTCTGCCATATGAGTTCATCGCGGAAAGAAGTCCTACCGACCGGTCTTTGACCTTTACCGGAACGCACAAGAGCCAAGAACCGGCACCCTCGACCCCCTCGGGAGCACGCGAGATAAGCCGCTCATGCCCGCTGGCTATGACCTCTTCCGCGATATCTTCGATCTGCGTCCGCCACCATGATTCCGGATGCTCGCTGCGTCTTCCTCTCACCGCTACCATATGCCTGCTTAACGCGCGCTTTCTCGCGTCGATATCGATGAGATGCAAAACCGTCTTATCTGTCTTGATGATTCGCTTAGCTTGGTCGACCACCGACTCGAGGATATCATCGAGAAAGAATTTTGAGGATATCATCGAGGCTACGTCATATATGGATGAGAGCGTATTGATATTCTCTTCAAGACGCAAAGCAGTATCTTTATGCCGCTTAATAATAAGGGATACCTGCGCAAAAAAAACCGCTGCGATATACAAAGCTGCGATATAAGTAATATCAGTAAGAACTCCATAACCGGTCGTCGCGACTACAAGGCCGGGCGCTTGGGCTAAATACCGCGTCGTAACGAAAAATATCGCGACTATGGTAGCGCTCGATAAGCCGGCCATGCTCCCAAAGAGCAAAGCGGAAAGCAAAACCGAGCCCGCCGCATAGGCTCCATAACCACTTAATAAGGCACCACTGAAAAGCAGCAATAATCCACAAGTAGTTGCATCAAGGACCACGAACAATGCTCGCCGGCTAACTCTTCTCAACACTAGAAATGTTACTAATGCGGTGTGGGATAGAGCCACGGCTGCAATCAGCAACCCATCAAAACCTGGCGCCGAGCGAGCCACAAGCACATGAGCCAGTGCTAACACCAGCGTAATCCATCTGAACACCACGATGAGCACACGAAGCTCGTCATAGGTCCTTTTCTTTTGTGGGATATCCAATCGCTGCAGGTATTCCAAGACCCATCCCTTATTAGTCGCAACAGCACTTATACTACTAAATCGACCTTAGACAATAGTATCTTGAGCAGGTTGGACGAGATTGGATGGCTGCTTTGAAAAGCCTTCCGGCAGCGACAGCTGGCCAGCCTGGAGAATTACCCATCGGGGAACCTGATCCAGCAAAAAATAACGCATTTCTCTGTTAGTTAAGATTGGCCTACTTGACGAGCTGTTTTGCTTAAAACAAGCTCTCTGGTCGAGGCTGGTATTAGACCGTTCGCGGATAGGTTTGAGATGTTGTGCCGAGCAGTTTTGCCCGGTATATGCTGCAGGAACTGCAACGGCTCTTGTCGTTTCGCCTGCAACATGGGATGTCTTCGGAGTCCCAGCAGTTTGTGCCGTTCTTGTATGCTGCGCAGTTGTGGTAATGGCTCGCCGGACATCTCCTCAGGTCTGTGCAGATACACTTTCGCTTTGAACTGAGCTCATATACGTTCAAAAAACACCTCCACGCACCGGGCGCGAAATCATAGCATGCGCTTTATGCTAACAATATACCATATATTGGCATAATATGTAAGCACTTACCGGCATATTTTTCGATTGCTATACGACCAAGCTCCAGAATAATCACAACCACCCTCCCCTTCGGGATTTCGGTTCAATTAAAGCACTCGCCTCGCGCAGAATCGACATCGCAAACTGATGCTGAAAACGCTATAAGAAACGATAGAAGAGGTGATTAGAGACTGATAATGAGATTCGCAGGCCGAACGTCTAACATGAAGATCTGTTTACCACTGATAAGTCGAAGAGCGCACCGGGACCAGGTGTAAGCAATAAGGATATATATCTCATGATCACTACTTTTCCGCAACAGCTATCGACCAAGTTGAACGGCGATCCCTTGCTCAAAGATGACCACCGCAACCGAGATAAACAAAATCAAGGCCACTATAAGGGTTATTACCGCTGCGGTTCTCATTGTATGCCGCATAAAACTCCCAATAACGATATGCTATATCAAGAGCACAGTCGATATACTTCCTGAAACTATGATACTTTTGTTACTAAAAGATTAAACAAATAATCATTCCCTGTCAATAAATCCGAGCATACTCGTATGATTATTTTTTAAAGCCCTCCCCTGTATGCCTTGAAATACCTGGTAGTTATCGGCAACACGCTTTACCCAAGGCATCATCCCTAGAATAACTCTTTAGCCGCTTCGAGAAGGGAGTTGAGCGATCCTGCAGTCGTGTCACCAGAGGAGATGGCTTTAAGCTCTACTAGCTCTTCGGCCCGCGCCCATGCAAGAATCGCTGTTTTCTTACCGTCGGTCCCATGGTAAGCCATACGATTATTGAACATGATCTTCTGCTGCACTTTAGGGTAAGCAAAGCGGCGCTGGTGGAGCGCTTCCGCGGCACCGCTGGCGTCCGTGTGCTTCTCTATTCTCAACTCGATGAACTCTACCGGCGCGTCCTGGTCCAGCGCTTCGAAAATGCTTTTGCTCTGATCCAATCCGGACTCTTGCGAAACCAGCTTGTAGCCCGGCAACTGACCCTGCGCTCCGCTTGCCTTCATATCGTCCGTCAAACCGTTCCGGTCATCGAATCTATTCTCCGTCACTATCTTCCTACTTGCAGCATCGAGACCTTCGCCTGGATTGGCGTCTCGCATTCCACCACCAAGACTCTTGGCATCGCTCGTACGCGGCTCAGCGGCAACGTCTATACCCTGTTTTATCTGCAGAAGCAAATCCTTCGCATCCTCATGTGCAGGATTGATTCGTACGACCTCGACAAGAACGCTCTCAGCGGCATCATCATCACCGCTTTCGAAAGCTTTTTGCGCCTCGACATAAAGCGCTTCAGACCTCAATGCAACTGCGAATGCTTGATAGACATAATAACCCGACGTAGCGAACAGGAGCGCGACAGCGGCGATCACAATATTCCTGGCGTTTAGTCGCGTAGAATCCATATCCATACCCTGACGATTGTTTTCTTTATTATATGACAGATATGCGAAAGCTCGAGAACGCCTAGGTACGCAAAGAACAACGACATAAGCATTCCAGGTAATGCGATGGAGCGGCCCGTTACTGCCTGTGCACGACAAATAAAAAAAGGGGGGAGGAAGAGCTCGGCAGCAGGACAAACCGGAAACCCTGAAGGAGAGCTTTTGAAATGAGAGCTTGAGCCCTTCCTCAGTAAAGTTATCGGCATGTCACCGGACAACCTACACGTTTTTATTATAGGCAGGGCTCTAAGCCGCAGCTTAGAGCTGCTCCAACATATCTTTCGGACTCATTATTTCAGTTATACGAATGCCGAAGTTATCATCGATAACGACAACCTCACCCCTCGCGATTACCTTGCTGTTCACGAGAAATTCGACAGGCTCAGAGGCCAATTTATCGAGCTCAATTACCGAACCCCTACCCAACCGCAGTATGTCGGATATTGTCATCTTTGTCTTTCCTAACTCTATCGAGGCATCGAGCACAACGTCGAGGAGGAGCGATATGTTGTTCGACCCTCCGCCACCTGAATCCACACCCAACACATCGAAAGCCGCCGGCTGCAAATCTCTGACGTGAGGAACCATTTCTTGAATAAACACATCGTCGTCGTCGAATATCTGAGGTATATCGGCTTCGTCCAGATGCACGACACCTTCGATTGTAGCTTTGCTCTCCGTCACCGCTTCATCATCGGATACAACCTCGATATCGTCATCCGCCAAATCCTTAGAAGTATCTTGAGCAGGCGTTGCTGTCTCGGCCACTTGCACATCACCCAATAGCATATCGATGATTTGCTTGCCGAGTTCAGTTGGGATGAGATAACCGGCATTGGCCCCTGCGGCCGGAAGAGTCAATTCAGCTGAAGCCAGCAAGAGATTCCCGTCAGGATACATGAAACTTATGCTCTCAAGGCCGGATTCATCTTGGAGAATCAAGGTGTCGATGACACTACTATCGATAGTGCGGCCCATGCTCTCAGCGAAATTGCTCATCGCTTCTGAAATCGCGCTGCCTATAAGCTCTTTGAGATTCTCAAGAATCGCATCGTCATCTGCGCCGATGTCCTTTGCGCTGGCAGGAATCGCCAGGTCGAACACGGCTGGAAGTCCTTCTCCGTTAATAAACAGAAAGAGTTGTCCATCAAGACCAGATGAACAACTAAGCTGTATCAACAATACCGGGACGGGTAACGCCATCGCCAAGCTCTCGAACTTCGCCGCATCCACAACGGACGGGCTCATACCAACATCGTCCCCCAATTGCTCGCTAAACAGCTTAGCAAGAGACGCGGTCATCAAGTCGCAGATTTCACCAACAGCACTTTTTTCGATCTCTGAAAGCTCTATTGCTTGCTTTTTTTTACTCATACTGCGCCTCTCCTCACTCAACAGTCGTAGTCGTCTTTACGGCCAAACGTTTCCCAATGAGGCCCGGTCGCGCGAGAAACTTGAGTCTTCCGTTGACTAAGACTCTTATATCATTGCCGGCGGATGTGTCTAGCTCTATCGCGTCACCCGGTTTCAATGCCAGCAGGTCTTTGACGGTCAATCTCGCCCGGCCAAGCTCTATTGATACGGGCAGAAACACCTTGTTGAGACTCTCCTGGACATTCGCGCTTTCGATGTTCTCGCTGTCTTTTTGCTCGAATCTTGCTGAAAACCACGTCTGGCGTGTGAGTTTCGTCATGATGGGCTCGAGCGTTAGATACGGCAAGCAGATGCTCATTGCCCCAGTCGCCTCGCCGATTCTAACTTCAAGCGTCGCCACAGCGACTATTTCGTTCGGCGGAACAACTTGAAGCAGTTGCGGGTTGGTTTCCAGAGATTCGATGTTGGGCTCGACGTCATATATCTCAGACCACGCCATCCTAAACGCCATCAAAGTCCTGTCGGCAACCTTGCGAATTATTCCATGCTCGATTTCGGTCAAATCGCGTATTTTGACCGGCTGGTCGCCAAGACCACCAAGCAACCTGTCGAGTATGAGAAAGGTCAACTCGGGACTTATCTCCAGAACTGCGCTCCCCGGAAGGCTCTTCATGGTAAAAGTAATCAGGGAGCTAGGTGTGGGAAGTGCTTCTAGATACTCCTCGAAAGACTGCTGCTCGACGGAGGCCAGACTGAAGTTGATACTTTGTCGAACATAAACAAAAAGAGCTGCTTTCAGATGGCGCGAAAAGCCCTCGTAAATCAGCTCCATGGTGCTTAAATGACTTTTTGAAAATTTATCCGGATGTCTGAAATTATATATGCGAACGTGCCTAGAGCCCGCTGGCGCCGGTGCCGCCTCTTCCTCAAGATCGAGTGACACGCCCGAGGACGAGGCTGTCAGTAAAGCATTGATCTCATCTTGTGAAAGCGTTCCTGCCATGGCAAACCCCTACTGCATCTATGATAAAAATATTACTGCATAATGAACGTAGTAAAGTAGACACGTTCAATTTTACCATAGCCGAGCAAAGAGTCTACCGACTTTTTAATCTCTTCCTTAAGCTTTTCCCGTCCCTCGTTGTCCGCTATCGCGTCGATCGACTTGGCGCTTAAGATCGTTAAGACAGCATCATTGATCTGGGGCTTGCGCTCTTTCACTTCAGTTTCCAGTTCAACATTCTTGCTATCAAGCTCTAACGCAATCACTGTTTGCAGGTAGTTCTGCCCTCCGGCAAGATTTACGGTAAAAGCATCGAGAGTTATAAATTTACCGATTACGACCTCTTTTTTCGCTTTCTTTTCACTCGCTTCCTTTTCTTTGCTTCCACCGCCTACCGCTTTAGTTACGACAAGGGCGGTCCCAACGGCAAGCAATACCACCACTAAAATAATGATCGGTATTTTGAGGCCTCCAAGTTTTGACATAAGCCCGGCCTTCTGCGGCTCCGGAACTGCTTCCACCTGGGAAACCTCTCTTACTTCACTGACAGCTTGTTCTACAGCCATTCAAACATCACCTTTTCAATCCTTAAGTCTTTAGCTTGGTTCTTGAATATTCAACGTTGGGAAGAGAACTATTATCTCAACCCGGCGATTTTGAGCCCTGTTCACATCGCTAGAGTTCGGAGCGACGGGCTTGTACTCGCCATAACCAGATACAGATAAACGCGACGACCTGATGTTTTGGTTTTCTACAAAGAAGCGCAGCACCGAAATGGCACGCGCCGTAGACAACTCCCAATTAGAGGGAAACTGCGGCGTGCTTATCGGCAGGTCACACGTATAACCCTCGACCTTTATCGAATAGTTTGTAGACGCCAAAGTCCCGCCGATTATCTTGAGCGCCGGATACACCGGCGGCTGCAGTTCCGCTTTTCCCTTTTCAAAGAGAATGCTCTCGTTTAGCCGAATCACCAATCCTCGCTCGGTCACTTCCATCTTGATGCTAGCGCTTAACGGCGTACCCTCGAACTGCTTCTTGAGCTGATGCTTCAGTTGATCCATAGCCCGAACCTCGCTTTGAGGGATGCCGATTTTCGATTGTTGCTTCAAGTCTTGAATAGGAGAGCGCTGCCCAAAACCCTTGGACTGCTCCACAGGTTCGCCGCTTCCGGGCGAGACGACCTCGAATTTTTCAGGCATATCCATTACTTTGAACTGCCTACCGTTGCTGCCGCTCATGGCTTCTTGAATTGAACCTATCGCTGTGCTAAATTTCTTGGGGCTTACTACGGAAAATGAGAAGAGCATTACAAAGAAGACTAGAAGAAGTGTTACCATGTCGCCGTAGGTTACCATCCAGGCCGGCGCCCCCGGCTTGCTATCCAGGCGCCGTTTCGACCGGAGTCTGTTGTTCGGCATACACCCTCCGATCTCTAATCATATCCACGCTCTCTCGCCCTTCAGGGGAGAGAAACGACTTGAGTTTTTCTTCAATCATTCGAGGGTTATGGCCCGCTTGTACCGCAAGAATTCCCTCAACAATGAGTTCCTTGCGTAGGACTTCTTCGGCGCTCCTTACCCCGAGCTTGCCCGCCATAGGGGTTAAGAATAGATATGCGAAGAGTGCGCCGTAAAGGGTTGTCAGAAGTGCTATGGCCATGCCCGGACCAATTTTTGAGGGATCATTGAGCTGGTGCAACATCTTAACTAGACCGATAAGCGTTCCCAGCATTCCGAAAGACGGTGCGTATGAGGCCATCGCCTCTATAATACTCTTGCCTAGCGCGTGCCGTTCCGCCACATATATGATCTCGGTCTCCATGACCTCTTGAACCAATTCAGGGTCCGCTCCGTCGATAACGAGCTGCATGCCTCGCTCCAGAAAACTATCACCTATCTCATTAACGTCCTCTTCAAGTGCGAGCAAACCCTCTTTCCTAGCACGCTCGGCAATGCGCACCATCGTCGCTATCAATTCAGCGGAATTTAATTTTGGGTCGGAGAACGCGTTCTTGACGACTTTTGAGACGCCCATAATATGACTGATCTTAAAATGAATCAGCGTCGCGGCAATCGTCCCGCCGAAAGTGATCATTAACGACGGCGCGTTAAAGAACACCGACGTGTCACCGCCGACCATGATGGCTGCTGTTACGAGAACAAGTCCGATAATAATACCAATTATCGTTGTGACATCCACAAACGCACCTTCTTTATGCGAATAATCGCACTATTTTGCGAGTCTCGAGTCCAGGTGATCTTCGGAATGGGAGGTGTGCGCAAGATTCACTATCAACCTAGGCCCTCCGGCCTTTTTGTAGTGGTCTTCCGCCATTGCGGTGATTTCTAGCGGTGACTCTTTTACGAGAAACTTTTTGTTCGTTATTAGGGTTACTACTGTGTCGGGGGTTGCTTCTACTACTTCGATTAGATTTGCGTTTACTGTTAATTCGCTTCCATCTATCCGTGTCAACTTAATCACTGGTCTACCTCATAAGTCTAGCTATTATTGAAACGATAACGACCTTATCTAAACTGCTGCTTTTCAATCTACGATTATTCTTATCGGCAAGAATACTGGCTGACCTTAGTAAAATAGAAGGGCGGCAATGCCGCCCTTCTACAGTGATGTTTAGCTGCTCATTCGCAGTCTATTTAAC
>JASEGT010000029.1 GCA_030018005.1 Actinomycetota bacterium | reverse complement strand
CTTCGACCGATTCCCATGCAAGCCAGTTTAAAATCTGATATACTGTTGCGGCGTGTAGCCATTGCTGCGCACCTAAGGGAGTTGGGTTAAAGGTGTTGTGGAGCACAATCCACGGGGCCTGACCTTTATCTGGCAAATAAGGGGAGAGAAACAAAGGGGAAGAGTATGACAGAAAAACTAGTTGTGGCCGAGGAAACGGTAATGAAGTTTCCTCCGCCTGCGGAGTTTAGCGCGAATGCTCACATTAAGAGCATGGAAGAGTACGAAGCGATGTACAAGAGGTCGGTCGAGGATCCGGATGGTTTCTGGGCCGAGATGGCCGAGAAGAACCTCACCTGGTTCAAGAAGTGGGACAAGGTGCTGGACTATGATTTCCACAAGCCGTACATCAAATGGTTCGAAGGCGGCAAACTAAACGCCTCGTTCAACTGTCTCGACAGACACATCAATACTTCGAGAAAGAACAAAGCGGCTATCATCTGGGAGGGCGATGGCGGGGAGTCGAAGACCTATACCTACCAGCAACTTCATCGTGAAGTAAACAGATTTGCCAACGTTCTGAAGAAAAAAGGCGTGTCCAAAGGGGATAGGGTTTCGCTCTATCTGCCGATGATTCCCGAGCTTGCGATTGCGATGCTCGCTTGCGCGAGACTCGGCGCAATCCATAACATAGTCTTCGGCGGCTTCAGCTCGAACGCTCTGCGCGACAGGATTCAGGATTGCGAATCGTCACTTCTCGTAACGTGCGATAACGGCATGCGCGGCAGTAGAATAGTCCCGCTCAAGACCAACAGTGATGCCGCGCTCGAAGAATGCCCGACAGTTAAGACTTGTATTGTCGTAAACAGGGCCGGCGAGTGCGACATGAAAGAAGGCCGCGACGTATGGTGGCACGAGGAGATGGCCGCAGCCGACATCGCAAGCTTCTGCGAGCTGGTCGAGGTGGATGCAGAAGACCCGCTCTTTATCCTTTACACATCGGGCTCGACCGGCAAGCCGAAGGGCGTTCTCCACACCACCGGTGGCTACCTGCTCTACGCGAATATGACGTTTACGAACGTATTTGACTATAAAGAAGAGGATACGCACTTCTGTACGGCCGATATCGGCTGGGTAACCGGTCACAGCTATATCGTATACGGCCCGCTTTCGGCCGGTGCCACCAGTATCATGTTCGAAGGCGTACCGAGCTATCCGGATGCCGGCAGGTTCTGGGATATCTGCGATAAGTACCAGGTCAATATCTTCTACACCGCGCCGACCGCTATCCGGGCGCTTATGAAAGAGGGCGACAGCTGGGTCGAGAAGCATGACCTCTCCAGCCTGCGCGTGCTCGGTACTGTTGGCGAGCCTATCAACCCGGCCGCTTTCATGTGGTATTACGAGAAGGTCGGCCATAGCCGTTGCCCGTTGGTCGATACCTACTGGCAGACAGAGACCGGCGGCCACATCATAACGCCTCTACCGGGGGCTATGACCTTGAAGCCCGGCTCCGCGACGAGGCCGTTCTTCGGTGTTGTGCCGAAGGTCGTCAAAGAGGACGGCTCACCGGCGGCAGTGAACGAGGGCGGGTATCTCATTATCGAGAAACCATGGCCCGGCATGCTGCGCGGCACCTACGGCGATCCCGAGAATGCCCGCATTAAAGAGGTCTATTTCAGCCGCTTCCCGGGCGCGTACTTCACCGGAGACGGTGCGCGAGTCGATGAAGATGGCGATTTCTGGGTGACCGGGCGCATAGACGACGTTATCAACGTCTCGGGTCACAGGATGGGCACCGCCGAGGTCGAGTCGGCGCTGGTAAGCCACCCGACAGTTGCCGAGGCCGCGGTAGTCGGTTTCCCGCATGACATCAAGGGCGAGGGTATCTACGTCTATGTTACGCTTAAAGACGGCAACAAGCCTTCCCCTGAACTACAAAAAGAGCTCATACAGCATGTGCGCAAAGTCATCGGACCGATCGCCAGCCCGGATAAATTGCAGTTCACACCGGGGCTGCCGAAGACCCGAAGCGGCAAGATCATGAGAAGGATTCTCAGGAAAATCGCTCACAACCAAATCGATGAGCTAGGCGATGTTTCAACGCTGGCCGACCCGTCGGTTGTCGATAGCCTGATAAAGGACCGTCTCTAAACCTGTATTAGTTGCTAAAAGGCCGGCTTAAAACCGGCCTTTTTTTGACTATGGCGCGCTCGGTATGGATTTTCGCCAAAGCACCAAACTCGTTAATAAAAACCGACTCGAGAGGGGATGGTTGGACCGTTTATGAATAATTTCGTCTTAGGCCGCGAGAACACGGTCATTGTCGTCGTCGACATACAGGATAGGCTGGCGGCCGCCATGCCTAAGCGCCAGAACGTCATCGACAACTGCCTTCATATAATCGAACTGGCGAAGATGCTCGACATACCGGTTCTTGTGACCGAGCAATATCCGAAAGGGCTCGGTTCCACCGTGGCCGAGATAAGGGAAGTGCTTCCCGCCTACAAACCTATCGAGAAACTCGCGTTTAATTGTTGCGACGCACCGGATTTCTCGGCGGAATTGCGGCAAGTATGCCGCCCTAAAGTCGTCATAGTCGGGATGGAGACGCACATCTGTGTGCTCCAGACGACGCTCGGCCTGATTCAGGAGGGACATAGCGCCCATATCGTGTCCGACGCGGTCTGCTCGCGTGTCGATGATAACCGGCGTGTCGGTTTGGAGTTTATGCGGGATGCCGGCGCGGCTATTACTTGCACCGAGACGGTCCTGTTTCAATTACTGGGCGCCGCCGGCACTGAGGAATTCAAAGCGATATCGAAGCGGATAAAGTAGATGCATCCGGCCCCGAAACATTTGAATGTAAGTTCTGCGACATTTAGTAAACTCTTTTGGGTGGCGTCTATGAGTTGTCCGCAAAGGCACAGCTAGGTATGGCCATACAACCTGTAAATAAATCATTCTGCCGCAGATATTTAAGCGCTTACAAAAACGTTGACAGAAAACCGATTTTTGTCTAGTCTGGGTCTAATAGTCATGCTGTTGGGGAGCAGCGGCATCGACGAGCTGTTTTTAAATAGTCGAGTCCTAAGTTGATTCTATGTTGGGGGACGTAGTGTCAATAAATCAAAAACTTGAAATCAAACACTAACGATAGCTTTGCGTTTGCTTAAGCATCTTTTTTGCATGCACTGTAGCAGAAAGATGTGTGATTCGCCCTGTGGAGGAAGTGAGAAGTTCCGATATGGGCTCTAAGCAGAGGCGCTAACACAATTACGAACCTCCACCATGCTTCCCCTTGAAAGCAGTGCGCTAATGGCGCATGCGCATTGCCATATACAGGAAAGCATATGATCACGGAATATGCAGACGAGGAATGAAAGAGGTGACTGAGTGAAAGAATCAAGCGATATTCGCGGATGGATTGTAACGTTTTCCGGAACCGCCGTAAACTTGGCGTTAGGAGTTCTCTATTCTTGGAGCATAATCGCAAAGTCTATGAAGGTGCCGGTGAGCGACGGTGGCTGGGGCTGGAGCGCGACGCAGACGCAGCTACCCTACGCGGTCGCATGCGGTGTCTTCGCAATCATGATGGTATTTGCCGGAAGGGCTCAGGACAAATTCGGTCCGCGCATCGTGGCGTCTATCGGCGGCGCACTTACCGGTTTAGGCTTGATGGTGGCGAGTCTCGCATCGGCCAACAATGTCTTCTACGCCGTTCTGGGCTTCGGATTCATGGCGGGTGCCGGAATCGGTTTGGGTTACGCCTCGGCGACGCCGCCCGCTATAAAGTGGTTTCCGCCCGCTAAAAAGGGTCTAATCTCAGGCCTGGTCGTTGCCGGTTTCGGGCTGGCTTCAGTATATATCGCTCCGTTGACGACTATGCTAATCAAGGGAAACGGAATCAACAAGACATTTTTGCTCTTAGGTAGCGCGTTTCTCGTCGTAAGCGTAGTCTTTGCGCAGTTCTTGAAGAATCCGCCGGCCGGCTATGTCCCCATGGAAAAGCCCTCGAAGAACAGGGTGGCTGGGACGACGCCGCCCCCTAAGAAGTATGATTATGATTGGCACGAGATGCTGAAGACCCACCAATTTTATCTACTGTGGATAATGTTTGCGTTAGGGTCGGCGGCAGGGCTCTTGACGATCGGGAGCCTAGCGACAATCGTTTCAACGAAAATAGCCGGAGCGAGCACCGATGCGGCGGTCCTGGCGGAAGCGGCGAAGTGGTCGAGCCTGATAGTCGCAATCCTGGCTATCGCCAATGCGAGCGGGCGAGTCATCGCCGGTTTTTTCTCAGACCTAATCGGACGCGTCCGTACGATGCGCCTGGTCTTCTTCTATCAAGCTCTCTGTATGCTCGTCTTTCCCGAGCTTGGCACGGTAACCTTTCTCGTTCTCGGTTCGATATTCGTCGGATTTAACTATGGAGCCCTGTTGGCGCTCTTTCCGTCGACGACCGGAGACTACTTCGGCACCAAGAATCTCGGCGTAAACTACGGCCTTATCTTTACCGCCTGGGGTTTTGGCGGTGTCTTCGGCCCGGTCATGGCCGGTATGATAAGGGATGCCACCGGCTCGTTCTCGCTGGCGTTCCAAATATCGGCAGCGCTATGTCTGGTCGCAGCGCTAGTCTCCTTTGTAACTAAGGCGCCGAAAGCCGCGCTTATCGGCAATCCTGTTGAAAAAGAACAGGTTGCTACGGATCACGGGATAATGGTCTTGGACGGGGTGAGTGCGAGCTAAAAAAACCAGCGCATTTCAAGCTGAAGACGTGTCGTCTTCGATGTAGATTTATCGCTGGGTTGAAACTGCTAATATGTAGCGGGGGGCGGCTCTTAAGCCGGACTCCCGCTATGCGTTTGATGGGCTTCGACGGATGCCGCGGCTGCTTCGCTGGTTGGTCATCGGCTGATGTTTCGGCGCATGCCATATAATCCAGCATATTTCTTGCGCGATATGGAAAGATACGTTAGAAAGGCTTAAGAAATATCGATAAGCACGACGCTTCGATTGCTAGCGCTTGCAAGTTTTGTGATAATTTTAGTATGAATGGGGCATTGAGGCTTTTTGAGGTCGATATAGAAATCGATACCGGAATCTCGGGAGTGAGCGTGGTCTAGGCTATGTAGGGCGGCGGAGAGGCAATGGAGGGTGACGCGCACCTAGCAGGGGTGGCGACATGCTATAAGGAGAGTCTTTATGGCGGAAGAAGAGAGCAAGCAAAAACAGCGTACTGACTTTACAGAAGGTCGTGGGCGTTTCGAGAATGAGCGCAAGACGGCTCGCAGAGGCCTGGTTTTCGGACTAATCCTCATAAGCGTCGGTGTCATTCTCTTAGTCGACAACTTCTATCCCGGTCTCGGGATTACGAGACTGTGGCCGGTGGTAATCATCGCATGGGGCTTCGCCGTCCTGGTGTCCGGTCTTATCCCACCCTTTGATTTCTCAAAACCCTTAGACGGCATCCTTATCGGGACCATCGGCGTAGTTCTTCTCTATAACACGCTCGGCATAGTACCATACCACTTCTGGCTCGAGCTCATCGCGCTCTGGCCGGTTTTGATTATAGCGCTTGGCTTTTCAATCCTAGGCGGGGTTACGCGCAACCGTATCATCGCTGCTTTGCCGACGCTGATAATAATAGCGACCCTGCTTTTTGCCCTGTTTTACATGGACGGGCCTCTGCGCCCAAGGATAGAGCTGACGAGTGTTAACAAAAGCCGTGACGCGATATCCGGGGTCAAGACAGGGGAGGCTACCATAGATTTCGCTGTCGGTGAACTCGATATAGGGTCGACCGGGATGCTCTACGATTTGAACGCGCGCGAATTCGGAGACGAGCGGGGACCACAAATCGATTTCTCACGCACAGATGATAAGGTAGAGATCGAGCTTAAGGCCCGAGACGATGTCCGCTTTTACAAGTGGGATGAGCAGCGCGCGTGGAATCTAATGCTCTCCAAAGATATAGACTGGCGGCTCAAGGTCGACGCCGGAGTCTCCGATAGCGATCTGGATTTAAGCGAGCTTGACGTCAGCTCGGTCGAGATAGACGGTGGTGTGGGCAGCATTCGAGTTCGAATCGGCGACCGGAGCGAGCGGGTCGACGCGAAAATCGACACCGGTGTTTCAGAGTGCCGGATTATGGTTCCGAAGAGTTCGGGCGTGAGGCTCTCCCTTGACCGGGGGCTCTCGGCGGTGGATTTCAGGGACATTGATTTGGATAAGATATCGGAGAACAGGCTGACCGTCTATGAGACAAAAGGGTTTGTAGATGCTTCCAGGAAGATAAATATCGATGTCGACATGGGCGTCGCGAGTTTTATTGTTGAGGGATATTAAGGGGTGAAGATGGTGGAGGATAGCAGTCTCCCTGGTGACGCGCGGGAGCCGGACGACGACAAAAAAGAAGAGGGTGCTACGGCGCAGGCTCAGCAGGCGCAGGCGGGGGAGACGGGCGCACCTGCCGCAGAGCCCCGGCGCCTATACCGGTCGAGAACAAACCGGATGCTCGGGGGCGTTGCCGGTGGTATCGCCGAGCATCTCGGCGTCGACCCGACGCTAATCCGGTTGCTTTGGATTCTCTCGATATTTACGGGCGTCGGTATCATAGCGTATATAATCGCGTGGATAATTATCCCGGAAAACCCGTCTCGAGAAGGGGCGGCGGAGGTTGGTCAGCCCTCGATGCCGGCGAAGATGCCCGGCGAGGTCGGGATGCTTATAGGAATCGTCCTTATCGGTATGGGTATCTGGTTTCTATTGAGCAACTTAGGGCTCATACCGGCGCCGTTCTTCGCGTTCCTTCGCGTTGTCCGCAGCTCGTTCTGGCCTATCGTACTGATATTCATTGGTATTATCATAATTCTTGCGACCAGCGGGAGGAGGACTTTTACCGTGGAGACACAAGGAAAGCGGCTCTACCGGTCGCGGACACAGCGCATGATAGCCGGAGTGGCCGGCGGCATCGCCGAATATTTTGGGACCGACCCGACATGGGTGCGTCTAGTGTGGGCCGTCTTGACCATCATCAACCCGCCCGCCGGCATCGTCGCCTACATCGTCGCGGCTATCGTCATACCCGAAGAGCCGAGGTAACATGGCAGGTAATAAAAACCCCCGGGGGACTACGGATGAAGAGACCGGTCTCTCCGGCAACGGCAAAGCGCAGGGTGTGACAGTCGAGAGACTCAAGCGCCTCGATTTCCATAGCGGCTTGAGGGGCGAGGTATTGCCGCTGTGCAGGCTCAAGGCCGGTGAGGTTTGGGAAGACCCGGTGCGCGGGCATCGCGTAGGTGTGCTCGACGCGACCGACCCCAAGCACGTCGCTACACTTACCGGCGGGAAGAGGGCCCGCCTGGTCGTCAACGACCCACCATACAATGTCGCGGTAGGCGGTGCCAACACCGCGAACCTCTCTAAACTAAATCTCGAAGAATACCTGGATTTCTCACGTAAATGGGTCGCCAACGCTATGGACGTGCTCGACGATGATTCGCACCTCTATGTCTGGATTGGCGCGGACTACAAAGACGGGTTACAGCCGCTGCCCGATTTCATTATCCTTATGCGCGATTTCCACGAGCTTGCCGTGCGCAATTTTATCACGATGAGAAACCAGCGCGGCTATGGCACGCAGAAGAACTGGATGTGGGTGAGGCAAGAGCTCCTATATTATGTCAAGGGAAATCCGGGTTTTAACATTGAGGCCGAGTACACCGACATACCGAAGATACTGCGCGGCTACTACAAAGAGGTCGACGGCGAGCTCACCGAGAATCTGGAGCGCGGCAAATCGCGGTATATACGGGCCGGCAATGTCTGGGTCGACGTGCAGCAGGTCTTCTACCGGAGGGAGGAGAACGTGCCCGGCTGCTACGGGCAAAAACCGCTCAAAGCCATCGAGCGCATCGTGCGCTCCGCGAGCGATGAAGGTGAGACGATAGTAGACTTTTTTGCGCACGCGGGGACGACGCTCATCGCCGGCGAGCGGCTCAACAGGCAAGTCTATACGTGCGACATCGACCCTATCTTCGCGGAGATATCGATTCGGCGTCTCGAAAATTTAAAGCAGACGGGACAGACCGGCTGGCAGTGGCGCAACCCGTTCCCGGAGTTGGAGAAGGAACAGTAAGCCACTATTAATGATTCCGTTCACGGGCGTGATATGAGCTTCGCACCAGCGGGGCCGATTCGACGTGCGAGAATCCCAACCGGTAACCGATTCGTCTCAGCTCATCAAACTCCTCCGGGTCGTAGTACCTGGCTATAGGGAAGTGCTCTTTCGAGGGGGCCAAGTATTGGCCGATGGTGACGATATCGCAACCGTGGCCGCGCAAATCAGTGAGGACTTCGACGACTTCGGCTTGCTCCTCGCCCAGCCCGACCATCAAGCCCGATTTTGTACTGCCGCCGAACCCTTGCTCCTTGGCGACGGAGAGGAGCCGTAGCGAGCGCTCATATACGGCTGCGGGTCGCACGGCCGAATACAGGCGGGGCACCGTTTCGATATTGTGATTTAGAACATCGGGCGCGGCGTCGATCACCGCTTGCAGGGCACTCCAATCGCCGCCAAAGTCCGGTATCAATACCTCGATAGCACACCCGCGCACCGCCGCGCGCACCGCTTCTATCGTTCGGGCAAAGACCGAGGCGCCTCCGTCGGCAAGGTCATCTCTCGTCACGGAAGTTATCACAACATATTTGAGGCCTAGCTCTGCGACGGCATTGGCGACGTTCAACGGCTCGGCGGCGTCGGGATGGAGCGGCGTGCCGCCGTTTACCAAGCAGAAACGGCAATTGCGGGTACATATATCGCCGAGGATAAGGAAGGTCGCTGTCTTTGCTTCAAAGCACTCGTAGATATTGGGACAACCCGCCGCTTCGCAGACCGTATGGAGACAAAGGTCTTGGAGAATCGATTTGACCGCACGGTAATTAGCCCCTTGCGAAACCCTCACGCGGAGGTGGAGGGGTTTTCGCACCACTTTTGAAGTGCTGTGATGATTTTGCATATAAACATCGACTTTAGGTATAGTGTGCTTAGGCATCCGAATCCTTTCGAAAAATGGCGCCTTTTATGATAGTCGGGAGTGCGCCCGGCCTAGACAACGACACGTTCAATCGCCGCCATCTTGAGGAGTTCATCCCTTTCCACAGTAGCGATGCCGGCGTTGAAGACGGCGCCGAAGTTCTTGACTATCGAGGCCTTAACATCGCTCATGGCAATCGGCGTGCCGAGAATCCTCGAGAGAGAGGTCGTGCCCCTATCGGTCAGCCCGCAGGGGATGATTCCGTCGAAATAGGAAAGATCGGTCGAAACATTGAGGGCAAATCCGTGCTTGGTCACACCTTGTGTTACGCGCAGCCCGATAGCGGCGAGCTTCTCAGAACCGAGCCACACACCCGGGAGCGCCGGGGAGCGTTCTGCGGAAACGCCGAAGTCGGCGGCGGTTCTTATTAACACCTCTTCCAGGCGGTTTAAATACCCCCGTATTCCGGAGATGCCGCCGATCTTTACTATCGGATAGCCGACCAGCTGGCCCGGCCCGTGATAAGTTATCTCGCCGCCCCGGTCGACCCGAAAGAACTCGATGCCCCGACGTTGTAGATCTGTTTTGGTCCAAAGGAGTTGCCATGCGTTAGCCCGTCTTCCAACTGTATAGGTATGACCGTGCTCGACGAGGAGCAGAGTATCGGGAATCCGCTCTACCCGACGAAGCTCGACTAATCGTGCCTGCAGCTCAAGCGCTTTAGCGTAATCGTATCGATTGATATCGGCGAATAGACAATCCATCCAAACGTCCACTTCTTAGTCGAGGAAACTCGCCAGGTCTGGTGTGAAGTCCCATGTCTCCAGGTTATGTTTTAATCGGGCCAGGAATTGCGCCGCGATTGCGCCGTCGATTATGCGATGGTCGTAGCTGAGCGGCAGGTACACCATGTGGCGTATGGCAATGGCGTCATCGATGACGATTGCGCGCTTCTGTATCGCCTCCAAGCTCAAGATGGCGACGTTGGGCTGGTTGATGATGGGAGTCTGTATTATCGAGCCGAATGAGCCGGGGTTCGTGATTGTAAAAGTAGAGCCGGTGACCTCGTCGACCGAGAGTTTGCCCGCACGGGTCTTATCGGCCAGTTCATATATCTCACGGGCGAGCCCGGTCAAGCTCATATTCTCGGCGCCCTTTATTACCGGCACGATCAGCCCGTCTTTTACGGCGACGGCGATGCCGAGGTTGATATAGTCGTGAAGGGCCATGTGCTGCTCGTCGATGATGCGCGCGTTGAGCGTCGGGAAGTTGCTGAGCGCGTCGATGGCGGCTTTGGAGACGAAGGCCAAATAGGTGATGGGGAAGCCTTCGCGGCGCTTAAAGGTATCCTTGATGCGCTCACGCTGGGTGTGGACGTTGCCCATATCGACCTCGATGATGGCTGTGACGTGGGCCGCCGTATGGCGGCTGCGCACCATGTGCTGGGCTATTTGGCGCCTGAGAAGACTCATGGTCACGATGCGCTCGCCCGGCAGCCCGGGAACTTCAACGGGTGGCATTTCTGCCGCGGGCGCCGCCAGGGCAGCCGGTTCCCCGGATGCTATATATTCCTCGATATCTTTCCTGGTTATTCTGCCGTCCGCGCCCGTTCCTTCTACCTGAGCGAGGTCGATATGGTGCTCGGCGGCCAGCTTTCTGACGACAGGGGAGGTGAAACCGACCTCAGCGGAGACCGTTTTCGCCGCGCTGGGTGGAGCCGGCGCTTTTTCAGCAGGCGCCTCAGGTGCTATGCCCGCGTCCACGGGCTTTTCTTGCTGCGGCGCTCCCACTTCGTCGATGAGGGCAAGCTCGACCCCGACCTCGACCGTCTCTTCTTCCTGTACCAGTATCTTGGTCACCGTACCGCTGACCGGGGAGGGAATCTCCGTCTCGACTTTCGCGGTCGATATCTCGACTACGCTTTCGTCTTTTTCTACCGTTTCACCCTCACTCTTGAGCCATTTCAAAATCGTTCCCTCGGTTACGGTCTCACCGAGGCGCGGCATAGTCAAAGGAACAGCCATATAAAACACTCCTAAGTCGGTTCAAAGTCGCTAACCATTGTCTCTAAACGGGCGCCTAATATGCGGACAACCTGTCTATCGCCGCTATGACATCATCTACCTGCGGGATGAAGAAATCCTCGAGCGGCGGGCTGAACGGCACCGGCGCGTCCGGCGCCGAGACTCTGATAATAGGCCCGTCTAGATGCTCGAAGCCTTCCTCGGCGATTATCGCGGCGACCTCGGCCCCGATGCCGAGGGTGCGCGTATCCTCATAGAGCATGATGGCCTTGCTCGTCTTAGCTACCGAGTTGAGAACCGTATCTTTGTCGATAGGAAAGACGGTGCGAAGGTCGACTACCTCGACCGAGACCCCGCCGGCCTGCGCTTTTTCTGCCGCCTGGAGCGCGGTCTGCACCATAGCCCCGTAGGTTACGATGGTGAGGTCGCTACCCTCGCGCTGTACTTTTGCAGCGCCTATATGGCACACATATTCTTCTTCGGGCAGCACCTCTTTAATCCGGCGGTACAGGTATTTGTGCTCGAAATAAAGGACCGGGTTGTCGTCGCGGATAGCTGCTTTGAGAAGCCCTTTCGCATCGTGTACCGTTCCCGGAACGATGACTTTTAAGCCCGGCACGTGCGCGAACCACCCCTCGGGGCTCTGGCTGTGGAACGGGCCGGCCCGCAAGCCGCCGCCCGAAGGCCCCCGTATTACCACGGGGACGGCGTCGCGCGTGCGGTAGTGCATCTTGGCGGCAACGTTGACTATCTGGTCCCAGCCGCAGGATATGAAGTCGGCGTATTGTACTTCAACGATGGGACGCATCCCCATCAGGGCTGCTCCGATCGCCATGCCGATAAAGCCCTCCTCGGCTATGGGCATTTCGATTATGCGCTCGGGCCCGAATTTATCGAGAAATCCTTCGGTGACCTTGAAGGCACCCCCGTAGTAGCCGATATCCTCGCCGAGCATAAAGACGTTTCCGTCGCGTTCGAGCTCCTCCCACAGCGCCTGCGATATGGCTTCGATATAGCTGGTCTCTTTTGGTTTATTCGCGGTAGACATCGGTAACGGCCTCCTGTCCCTCGGGGTAAGGGCTTTCCTCGGCAAACTTTAGGGCTTCGGCGACCTCTTGGGTCACACGCCCGGTCATGTCTTTTATTCCTGCCTCATCGAGCAACCCTTGGTTCGTAAGATGTTTTTCAAACCGGTCGATGGGGTCCTTTTGCGCCCATTCCCGGATAAGCTCTTTCGAAACATATTTTGCGGCGTCATGCCCGGCATGTCCCCGCATGCGCAAAGTCTTAGCTTCGAGGAGGGTCGGGCCGCCGCCATCTCTGGCCCGCTCGACCGCCTTCTTTACCTCGAGGTAACACTCGATGATATTATTACCGTCGACGACGACACCGGGTATGGCGTAGGCGTGTGCCCGCTCGGCTACATCCGAGAGCTTCATCTCCTTAAAGGGCGGGGTGGAGTAGGCAAAGCCGTTGTTTATTACGACGAAGACGACCGGCAGGTTGAGCACGGATGCGATATTGAGCGATTCATGGAAATCTCCTCGCGATGTGGCGCCCTCGCCGCAGAGGGGCATCGCGACCCGTTTCTCACCGCGCAGCTTAAAGGCGAGCGCGGCGCCGGTTGCGACAGGGTAGAAGTCGGGGAGCATGCTCACGGTCGCAAAGAGCCCCCGTTTAAGGTCGCCCTGGTAGTTGGCCTCACCTTTGCCGCGCGTCAAACTGTTGGCGCGCGCGTAATGGTTGGTGAATACCTCTTTTGCCGTGAGCCCCCGAGGCAGCTGCGAAATCATGTCGCGGTGCGTCGGCGCCAGTACGTCGCCTTGCTCCAGCGCGTACGCCGCCCCGACCTCGATGGCCTCTTGCCCGCGACCGAGATAAATAGCGCTGGGCAATTTACCGCCCTTATATTCCAGCTCGAGCCGCTCTTCTATGGCGCGTCCGAGCCGCATATAGTAGTACATGTCCAGCAGCTCTATGGCGCCGGGCTCGATTGGTTTTATGTCCATCCTTCACCTCGCTCTATGCTCAGCGTTCACCTCGCTCTATGCTCAGCGTTCACCTCGCCGACTATATATTCCTCGCGAGCAATCTCCTCGTAGCTCAGGGCTTTAGCCCTGACTGTCCCCTCGATAATCATCAGCTACTAAAGGGCTGAGCGGCAATACTTAGCTTCTCGCGGCCGCCGCCTTAGAGCACATGGAGCGGTTTTCCGGCCAGCTTCAGCACGGCCTCGCCGAGCGCCTCCGCGAACGTCGGGTGCGGGTGGAGAAATTGCGCCAGGTCGGCAACGGTCGCCTCCCAGTTTGTGATGAGCATCGCTTCGGGAATCAGATTTATGACGTCGGGCCCGATAAGATGTATGCCTATCAGCGGCCCGTTCTTTTCGGATACGATTTTTACATATCCGGTATCGTCTTTAGCTATCACCGAGCGCGGCAGTGTCTGGAAGGGAAGCTCGACAACTTCTATCTCGAAACCCGCATCCCGGGCTTCTTCTTCGGTGTAGCCGACTTTGGCTATCTCCGGGTAGCCGAAGGTATATATAGGTATCTGCTTGAGGTTTAGTGTTGGCGGGCTTAGCCCCGCTATGGTCTCGGCCGCATGGATGCCCTCAGCGAACGCATAGTTTGCGAACTGGGGATTATGGGTGACGTCGCCTACCGCGTAGATGTTCTCGACGCTCGTTTGCATGTTGTCGCCGGCCACGATAAAGCCGTCCCGCGTCTCGATTCCGAGTGATTTGATATCGATGGCGTCGGTGTTGGCGGTTCGGCCGATGGTCACCAGGAGCTTGTCCGAGACTATAGTCCGGCGCGCTCCGTCTTTGTCGGATATCTCAATGGAGACGCCGTCGTCGATTATTTGGGCTTCCTCAAGTTTCACACCGGTATGTATCGCTATGCCGCGCTCCGCGAATGCTTTTTCCAAGTGTTTTGAGATAGCGGGGTCGTCGCGCGGCAACAGGCGCGGCTGCATCTCTATTATAGAGACCTCGGCTCCGAATGAGCGGAAGAGGGAGGCGAACTCGACTCCGTAAGCCCCGCCGCCGATTATCGTGATTGATTTGGGAATCTCGGTGATTTCCAGCGCGTCGGTCGTATTCATTATATAGCCGCTGTTTCCTTGGAGTTCCGGTATGTTCTGCGGCATCGAGCCGGTCGCGATGATAATGTTGCGGGCTCGCAACGTATCGATGCTCACGTCACCTTCGATTTTAAGCACGCCGGGCTCCGATAGCCGCGCCGACGCTTTCATCACCTCGACACCTCTATTCTTAAGAAGCGAATTCAACCCTATTAACAGGCGCTTTATCGCAATATCCTTGGCTTTTTGCACCGCCTTCCAATCAAATGCGACGCCTTCGACCGAGATGCCGAATTTGCCGGCGCGTCCGATGCTTTCAAGCATATTGGCGCATTGGAGCAGGCTGGTCGCGGGGATACAGCCTCGGTGCAGACACGCTCCGCCGACCTTGTCTTTTTCGATCAAAGCGACCTTGAGGCCGAGCTGCGCCGCGCGCAACGCGGCCGAGTATCCACTCGGACCACCGCCGATTACCGCAATATCATAGTCCGTTACGCTCAAAGCAACCTCCAAAAACAAGAACGAGCAGGGGCGAGAGCACCTGTCCCGGCTATGAACACTAATGCTTGGCCGGGGCAAATACGCATGCTTGCCCAACAACCTCAGGTTGAACAGAATATACCCGTTAACACCGCGCTCTAATCGCGAAACGCGGTAGAAATCGGCGTGGTGAGTTGCACGGGATTCGAAGCGGAATGTAGCAGACCGCCCTAAATAGGACCGACGCGGCTCTGGGTCTTAAAGCCGGCGGGCGGTTGATGACATATACAGATGTATCCTATAGAATAGACAGAGGAATTCTTAAGACACGGAAACCACGCATCTCTTCGCATGGAGGGGCAATTGACGGAGAGAGATGAGCACTTGACCATCAAGCAGCTTCCCCCTGAGCTTAGGCCGAGAGAGAGGCTTGTGCGTTATGGTGCGGGCAGTTTGTCAAACGCCGAATTACTGGCTATAGTGTTGGGTACCGGCACAAGAAACCGGACCACCTTACAGCTGAGCGCGAAGCTGCTCGTCAGCTTCGAAACGCTCGGCACCATCAGCAGCTCGACCGTCGAGGAACTCTGTGACATCGATGGGATAGGGGAGGCTAAGGCGGCAAAATTGCTGGCCTCGCTGGAGCTGGGAAAGCGCGTGTGCATGGCTTCGCCGTCAGATAAAAGCGCGATTGGCAGCCCGCAGGATGTTGCGGACTTGCTCATGGGAGAGATGCGCTACCTCGACCGCGAGCATTTCAAAGCGCTCGTGCTCGATACTAAACATCAGGTGTTACGGGTTGTCGATATCTCGATTGGGAGCTTGAACTCGTCTATCGTTCACCCGAGAGAGCTATACAAAAAAGTGATACGCCATAACGGCGCGGCGGTGATAGTGGCACACAATCACCCGAGCGGGGATCCCACACCGAGCCCGGAGGATATCGCTGTGACTAAGCGCCTGGCAGAGGCGGGAACACTGCTGGGAGTCGAGCTTTTAGACCATGTTATTTTGGGCGACGGACGCTTCGTCAGCCTGAAGGAATACGATTTGATATAGCAGCTCATGTGGCCGAAAGGAGAAAAGCGCGAGGATGTTTGATTTCGTATCGATGCCGTTTAGTAGAGATATGGCCGTCGACCTCGGCACGGCTAACACTCTTGTCCATGTGAAGGGACGGGGCATCGTTCTCGTTGAGCCTTCGGTCGTCGCGTACGATAAAGCTTCCGGAAAGATTCTGGCGGTCGGTATGGACGCAAAGCGCATGATAGGGCGCACACCGGGAAATATCGTCGCCATCCGGCCGCTTAAAGACGGCGTCATCGCCGATTTCGACGTTACCGAAGCAATGCTCAGGCACTTTATCCAGAAGGTACATAACCGCAAATGGGGCGTGCGGCCAAGAGTCGTCATCTGCGTCCCGTCTGGGGTGACCGAAGTGGAGCGAAGAGCCGTATTTGAGGCTACGCTGCAAGCCGGAGCCCGTGAGGCATATCTAATAGAGGAGCCGATGGCCGCCGCGATTGGGGCGGGCCTTCCCATAAACGAGGCTACGGGCAATATGGTCGTCGATATCGGTGGCGGCACCACTGAGGTGGCTGTTATCTCGCTCGGCGGCATCGTCACATGCCAGTCGATTAGGATTGGCGGGGACGAGTTTGACGAGGCGATCATAGCCCACGTGAAAAAGGAATATAATGTGATGATCGGCGAGCGTACCTCCGAGGAGATAAAGATGGAGATAGGTTCGGCTTATCCGCAGGGTGATGAAGAGGACGCCGAGGTACGGGGGCGTGACCTTATGACCGGGTTGCCCAAAAATATAATAGTCTCATCCGAAGAGATACGCTCGGCGATAGAGGAGCCTCTGTCGGCGATTATCATGGCGATAAAGGCGACTCTCGAGACAACCCCACCGGAACTCTCGAGTGATATTATGGATCGCGGCATCGTCCTTACCGGCGGCGGTTCTCTTTTGAAGGGAATGGATGAGCGGATACGGCAGGAGACCGGGATGCCGGTACATATAGCCGATGACCCGCTCAGCTGCGTCGCAATCGGTAGCGGCCAGGCGATAAGCGAAATACAGACGTTAAGGAAAGTGCTGATAGGCACCTCTTCGAGGTAGTAAAAGAGCGATTAGTTGTCAGCGTCGAGTGACATGTTTTAATTGTAGTCTGATTTATACTAATAGTTGCAGGCTGATGGCTGATAGCTATTTTTTTGGGGGCTTCATGCCTGAGTTTTTCAGCAAACGTAATTATCTCATCATACTAGGCCTCATATTCTTCAGCATGGCCATCTTAACCGTACACTTCAGGGAGGGCGAAAACGGCCCCATCCACCGTCTCCAACGCTTGGTCATGGCGGCGACCGCCCCGGCGCAGATGGCTGTGAGCAGCTCGCTGCAGTCTGTCCGTGACGGCTGGGACTATCTCGCTCATTTCGGCGATATCAAACGCGAAAACCGCCGGCTGAAAATGGAGATAGGTAAGCTTCGCCAGACAGTAGGCGAACTACGGTCGCTCGAAAGCGAGAACACGCGCCTCAGAAAAATCGTAAAATTCAAGGATAAAGCAGAATATTCGAGTGTGCCCGCTCATGTGATTGGAAAGCCGTCGAGCAACTGGCGCTCTTCGGTCGTTATCGACTGCGGGCTAGACGACGGTATCGACCGCGGTATGCCGGTGGTCGTAGGCGGCACGCTCGTAGGCCAAGTTATCGAGGTGTCGGGGGGCGCTGCCAAGGTCACGCTTCTCAACGATGTCCAGAGCGGTGTCTCGGTCCAGGTCAAGCGGACCAGCGAAGTAGGTGTGGTCAAAGGGCAGTTGAAAAACCAGCGACTCGTCCTCCAATACATCTCAAGGGATTCTTCTATCAAGCAGGGCGACAGGGTCGTCACCTCGGGGCTCGGCGGCGTTTTTCCTAAAGGCCTCGATGTGGGCAAAGTATCTAAAGTAAGCCAATCTATCTATAGCCTCCACAAAATAGTGGAGATAGAGGTTCCGGTGAACTTTGCCGACCTCGAAGAGGTGCTGGTGGTAGAGTATAAAAGCGGCTTTGATTTTAGCCAGGGGAGCAAATAGTGTTACGGGCATTTCAGTCACTCCTCGTCATAGTGGTAACTTTTATATTCCAAGCGGCCGTAGTGCCCCATATCTCGATTATGGGAGCCAAGCCTAATGTGATTCTTATAGTAGCCGCCCTCTACGGTATTATGCACGGGCCTTCCGCCGGTGCGCTGGCCGGCTTCACCGGAGGGCTTCTGTGCGACCTTTTGTCCGGTGTGTATGTTGGCTTAGGCTTGCTCAGTAAGTCTCTGGTAGGGTTCTTTGCCGGCCTCGTACAAAGGGCTATTTTCGTGGAGAACATCATCTTGCCTATGGCGGCCATCTTCGCGGCGACCGGCGTAAGCGAACTCGTCTATGTCGTCTTTCTGTTCCTGCTCGGCGAGACGGTTCCGCTCAAGCTCCTTATCGTAAACATCATTCTTCCGACGGCGATTTACAACGCGCTGCTTACGCCGTTCGTCTATGCTTCGCTTCGCCGCTTTATGGTAGCAAACCAGGATACACCGGCCGTCAGAATCGCGGAAAAATACAATTAATTCAAGACCGGACCCGAAGACTTAGATATGAAATTGACCGACACGACTTTGGATAAGAACGCGAAACCCGACGATGTGCGTCCGCGCCTGGTCGTGCTGACCTTCATTGCTATCGGCCTGTTTCTCGTGCTCATAAGCCGGCTCTGGTTTATGCAGGTTATGGCCGGAGAGAAGTACATGGAGATGGCGCAAGGCAACTATATCCGCTCCATCCCGGTCGAGGCGCCGCGCGGTATAATATATGACCGGAACGGTCAGGTGCTCGTCGATAACCGGCCCAGCATCGGGGTTTCGATATCTCCGGCGGTCGCGGAGAAAACCCCTGAACTCCTCGAGAAGATGAGCGAGGTTCTGCGCATGAGCGTGGACGAGATAAAAGAGCGGCTCGCGGAGAAGAAATCCGACCCGTTGAAGCCGAGAATCGTCAAGCGCGACGTCGACGACAAGACGCTGGCATACATAGAAGAACATAAGACGGCACTACCGGGAGTCGACATCGTGACCGAGTCGATTCGGGGCTATCCTCACGGCGAACTCGGCGCGCATCTCTTCGGCTACTTGGGCGAGATATCTGACGAAGAGATGACGAAGTTCAAGCAGACCGGCGACTATTTGCTCGGCGATATCATAGGCAAAACCGGCGTTGAAAACATGTACGAAGGACTTTTACGCGGGCAAAAAGGGAGCCAGCAGCTCGAGGTAAACGCATCGGGGCGCCCGCTCAGCGTAATCAGGGATGAGGACCCGGTTCCCGGCCACAATCTTATGCTCTCAGTAGACCTCAAGCTACAGAAAGCCGCCGAGCAGGCCCTGAAAGATGCGATGAACCGCGCGCGCAGTGGGCCGGGCGAGCGTTTCACCGCGGACGCGGGCGCCGCCATCGTCTTGGACCCCAGAAACGGCGAGATATTGGCGATTGCGAGTAACCCGACATACAATCCCGAGCTTTTTATCGGCGGCATATCCAAGAAAAATTGGAATGAGCTGATGGCGAAGAAGAACAACTACCCGCTGAACAACCGTGCCCTGATGGCGTATCCTCCCGGCTCGACGTTTAAACCCGTGACGATGATAGGGGCACTCGAGGATGGCCTTGTGGCGGTCGACGATACCTTCAACTGTACCGGCAAATGGTATGGCCTGGGGAAGAAGTGGGCCAAGGCCTGCTGGAACCACGCCGGGCACGGCGGTATCGGAGTGTTGCGGGGCATGGCCGAATCGTGCGACACCGTATTTTATGTGATGGGACAAAATTTTCATAAAGACGGGCAAGAGCGCCTCCAGTACTGGGCGAGGGAGCTTGGCTTTGGGGCTCGAACCGGGGTGGATCTCGCCACCGAAGCCCGGGGACGAGTTCCGGACAAGGAATGGAAGCGCGAGTTTAACAAGAGCAATCCTGAGTACCAGCGCTGGTATCCGGGCGATACTGTCAATATGGCTATCGGCCAAGGTGATGTGCTCGCGACACCGTTGCAGCTCGCGACTTTCTATGGAGCGATAGCAAACGGCGGCATGGTCTATAGGCCTCATATCGGAAAAGCGATGATATCGTGGGACGGGAACGTAAAACGCGAATTCAAGCCTAAGACGGAAGATAAGAAGAGGCTGCCTGTTTCCAAGGAGACAATCGCGTATACGCAAGCCTCGCTCGAGAAGGTGACCGAGCGGGGCACCGGCACCGGTGCGTTCAACGGTTTTCCTGTAAAAGTAGCCGGCAAGACCGGTACGTCTGAAGTGCGCGGAAAGGACGATTTCGCGTGGTTCGTCTGTTACGCACCCGTCGATGAGCCCAAGTTTGTAGTTGTGGTCCTGGTCGAACAGGGCGGGCACGGCGGGTCGACTGCCGCACCGGCGGCGCGCAAGATATTAGCTGCCGCCTTCGGTCTCAACGACCAGGGAGCCGGCTATGTGTATGACCCTTCAAGGTAAGAGCTCTGTCGGTCGGAAATAGAATAAAGCAAGAACTGTAAGCAGTCTCGTGGGAGATGCGCTAATGAGATTAAGAGACATAGATATCTTGAGCATTAACAAGAAGGTCGATTTGACGGTCGTTGTTACCGTGGTCCTTCTTGTCGCCTATAGTATTGTCATGGTATATAGTGCCACGCAATCGAACGCCGCGACCAGCGACGACCCGTATTTCTTCATCAAGAAGCAGTTAGTGGCACTAATTATTGGTATCGCGGCTCTTTTTCTGTCCGCTCTCGCTAACTACAACCGCTGGAGGAATTCGTACATTCTTCTATACATGCTCAATATTCTAATGCTCGTCCTCGTCCTGTTCTTGGGTGCCGAGCACAAGGGCGCACAGAGTTGGATCGAGATAGGCGGCTTCCAGCTCCAACCGTCGGAGATATCAAAAGTCTTGCTCATAATCACGCTGGCCAGTTTTTTTGCGACAAGAAAGAATCAGCTCGTGGGCGTCGGGGACGTCTTGTTGGCGCTGGCCCATATCAGTTTGCCGCTCGTCCTTGTGTTAGTCCAGCCCGATTTGGGAACCGCGCTCTGTTATATCGCCATTCTTGTCGGGATGATGCTCGTCGCCGGATTCCCGGCCCGGTATTTCGGCTATATCGCCATCGCGGGGTCTTTGTTGATGCTGGTGGCTATCAAGTTCAACTTCTTGAAGGAGTACCAGATAAACCGCTTGACGGTCTTCGTAAACCCCAGCAACGATCCCCAGGGGGCGGGCTACAACCTCTTGCAGTCAAAGATAGCCATTGGTTCGGGTCAGTTCAGCGGTAAAGGTCTTCTATCGGGAACGCAGGCGAAGCTGCAGTTCTTGCCCGAGCGCCATACCGATTTCATCTTCTCTGTCGTCGGTGAAGAACTCGGTTTTCTAGGGACTGCTTTTCTGCTTATTCTCTTTTTCGCACTCATCATGAGGGGACTTCGTACCGCCGCCTATTCGAAGAACTACTTTGGGACGCTTCTGGTCACGGGTGTTGTGTCGCTATGGTTGTTTCAGATAATCGTCAACATCGGCATGACAATCGGCCTCATGCCCATCACCGGGATACCGCTTCCTTTTATGAGCTACGGCAATAGTTCTCTCATCAGTCATCTGGCAGCCGTTGGCGTGTTGCTCAATGTCTACGCCCGCCGTTACTCTCAGTAAACGATTGCGCGCGCCTTATTTAGAGGGAGTTTCATTATGTCGATAGACCAGGTAGAATGAGAGCTGTAAGATTAATGCAGGGCTGCGGCAATCAACATGCGACGTTTAATGTCGTCGGCATTTATGCTTCGTGCGGATTTTGAATAGCCGTGGCGGGTTATTCGCAAAAAGGGGCGGCATGTCTATCTACGGTAAGATCAAGAAAATCAAGAGTTGGAACAAGGCGCTCGACGCCGTCCGCAAGGAAGCGGAAAAACCAGTCTCCATAGGGATAATAGGTAATCCTCAAGTAGAGGTAGATGTAACAGCGTTATTGCAGGCAGGTGCTGCCAAAAAGGCGGTATTCGGCGCTAGCGAGTATAAGCGAGAAGCAGACAGAGACGCAAGATTACGCGGTGCCGACCTGGTAATCGCGGTAGTAGAAACAGGGGAGAGCAAGAGTCGGCTGAACGCTGTAGCGGAGCAGGCCCGCATGTCGCAGGCGCGGCTCGTAGTGGTCGGCGGAAGCGACTACGACGAAGCGTACAGTGTCGAATTAAAGGAAGCATTCAGAGCTACCGGAGACGACATGCTCTTCGTTCCCGCCATTGACGCCGAGACTATCGAAACGGCAATGGTCCCCGCAGTCGTGAAGAAGCTGGCAAAAAAAGAGGTATCGCTCGCGGTCAAGCTACCGGTATTCAGGGAGGTAGTCATAAAAAGCATCATCGCCGACACCGCACGCCAGAACGCGCTCATCGGGGTCGCCGTCTTTATGCCCGGAGTCGACATGCCGCTCATGACGCTCAATCAGGTGAGGATGGTGCTGAGGATGGCTGCCGCATACAACGAAGAACTCTCCGTCAAACGCCTCAATGAGATATTAGCGGTGATAGGAGGCGGCCTTGCACTGCGAACCGCCGCGCGGCAGCTTCTCGGTTTCGTTCCGGTCGCCGGGTGGGCGGTAAAGGGTGGCATCGCTTATGGCGGCACCTATGCGATGGGCGAGACGGCGAAGAAGTACTTCGACTCGAAGCCGGCTCAAAAGAGAATGGTCAGGCTATCTGCCGGCCGGTAACTCATAAGAACCTCGTCATCTTTGCATAAAATCACATAATCCGGTACGTTGTATGGGCAATAGCGGATTGCCCTGTTTGTTTTAAAAGTTTCAAGTCGTAGCAGCATCTTTAAGGTGGAATAAGAATGAGCCTATGGCCGCAGGTCGAGCGGGTTTTGCGGAGGGTCGAGAAGCCGACGCGCTATATCAACAGCGAACTCAACTCCGTACACAAGACAGTCACCGACGAGGGGGTACGCGTAGCGTTAGCATACCCCGATGTTTATGAAGTGGGCCTGCCGAACATGGGCCTGCAGATACTCTATGAGCTATTAAACGGCAGGGAGGATGTGGTTGCGGAGCGTACGTACGCGCCGTGGCTCGATATGGAGGCGGTCATGCGCGAACAATCGATACCGCTCTTTACGCTCGAAAGTCACGCCGCGCTAACCGACTTCGACATCCTGGGTTTCACGCTCCAGCATGAGCTTATCTATACGAATGTTCTCAACATGCTCGACCTGGCCGGGCTCCCGGTCCTCGCATCCGAGCGAAGTGACGAGCACCCGTTGGTGATAGCGGGCGGGCCCGGGACGGTCAACCCCGAGCCGATGACGCCCTTTATCGACGTGTTCGTCGTCGGCGAGGCCGAAGAGCTTATCTTCGAATTAGTAGACGCCGTCAAAGCGCTCAAGCAGGTGCACGCCGGCAGGGAAGAGGTCTTGCGGCGTCTGGCCGGGATACCCGGCGTTTACATCCCTTCGCTCTATAGCGTCGAATACAATGACGACGGCACAGTCGCCAAGATAGAGGCGGCGCAAAGCGCACTGCCCTCGATAACCAGGCGCATCGTAAAAGATTTCAGCGCAATCCCGGTGCCACAGCGGCCGATTGTCCCGTTTATGGACGCGGTACATGACCGCTGCGCGGTAGAGGTAATGCGAGGCTGCACCCGCGGCTGCCGCTTCTGCCAAGCCGGCATCATATACAGGCCGGTTCGCGAACGCACGCAGGAGCAGGTGGTCTCCGGCATCTCCCGGATACTAGAGACTACCGGCTACGAGGAGATATCGCTCTCGTCATTGAGCAGTACCGATTACAGCGCGGTCGCGGGCACCCTGAAAGAGCTGTCCGAGACGTATGACGGGCAGAACATATCGATATCACTGCCGTCACTAAGGGTAGACGCTTTCTCCATTGGGCTGGTCAAAGAGATAGCCAAAGTCAAGAAGACGGGCCTGACCTTCGCCCCGGAGGCGGGGACCCAGCGCATGCGCGATTTTATCAACAAAAACGTCACCGAAGAGGATGTTTTGAATACCGTGACCCTTGCTTTCCGGGAAGGATGGCAAAGAATAAAGCTCTACTTTATGATTGGGCTTCCCACGGAGACCGAAGCGGACTTGCAAGGTATCGTCGATCTTTCGCAAAAAGTGGTGGAGGCCGGGTTGGCGACGCTTTCCGGGGCGGCCAAGTCTCGCCTTACGGTCACGGTCAGCGCCTCCGCGTTCGCTCCCAAACCCCATACGCCGTTCCAATGGGTCGCCCAGGATACGCTCGAGGAATTCGAGGCGAAACAAGAGTATTTGGCCGCGCGGCTTAAGGGCAGGCACCTCTCACTCAAGTGGCATAACGCGAAATCGAGCGTGGTGGAGGGCGCAATCGCCAGGGGCGACCGGCGCGTCGGTGACGCGATATATCGCGCTTGGCTTCTGGGGTGCAAGTTTGACGCCTGGACGAAGGAGTTCAACTACGAGCGCTGGCGGCAGGCCTTTGGTGAAGCCGGACTGGAAAGCTCTTTTTACGCAGGCAGGCAGCGGGACTTCGACGAAGTCTTGCCCTGGAGCCACATCGAGACCGGCGTCGACGCGGAGTTTCTTAAAGACGAGTTTCTCAGGGCGACGCGTGGCGAGACGACCGGAGATTGTCGCTTCGACGGGTGCAGCGATTGCGGTGTGTGCCCGAATCTGGACGCGGAGAATATCATTTTTTAGCTGGAGATGGGTCTATTGGCAAAATTACTTCTACATTATGGGAAAGACGGGCCCCTAAAATATCTATCGCACCTCGAGCTGATTCGCGTGCTCGAGCGTTCTTTTCGTCGAGCCGGTATCGAGGTCGAGGCCAGTGGCGGCTTTAACCCGAGGCCTAAAATATCATACGGGCCGGCGCTGCCGGTCGGTACGAGCAGCTGCTCGGAGTATCTCGTCGCGGAGGTCAAATCAACCCTTTGCGATGACGATATAATCGGGCGGATTTCTCGCGTGCTGCCAAAGGGATTAAGCGTCTTCAGGGCGAAATATATTACGGATAAGCAGTCGTCCATAGCGAGCATTATCGAGTGCGTGGCATATAAGGTCGAGGTCAAAACCTTAGCTAGTGCCGGGGAGCTCTCGTCGCTCGTCGAACTCTTAAGAAACGAGGAGCGGTTACTCATAAAACATAAGGGAAAGGAAAAATGGGTAGATACTAAAGAGTCGAT
>JASEGT010000028.1:1503-25831 GCA_030018005.1 Actinomycetota bacterium | reverse complement strand
CGACGTCGAAGTAGCTGTTTAGTGGGTAAAATTCCTCAGATATCGCACAAACGTGCAATTCGGGCTTTTGAAAAGCTCGGTTTTAAAGTCATCCGTCAAAGTAAGCATGTGTCGATGTACGACGGCCGAAACATTATCATCATTCCCCGCGCTAATCCGATTAATACCTATTCTCTTAAAGGAATTATCGATGACTCAGGTGTCGAGATCAGCGATTTCTTAAACGCCCTTTGAATAATAACTTAGCCAAGCTGCGCCGCGCACTATGCCTCCAGCAGCCATCCACGCCACACCCCCAACGGAGTCAGTCATATCCCTATTAATTATCTAGGTCATCCTCCGTTCCAACTATGTTGACACAGAGGCGCATCTCTTCACAAAAACCAGCAAATATCTGTGTGCAATTTGCAGACAATCAGCACTGTCCTGCGTTGATATCTCATCTGGCGCTATCACGATGATTTCTTTTATCGCGAAATCATCTCGTCTAGATAGGTCGTCCCAAAGTAAAAGTCCCATTGGGTATAGTTGATCAGCGATTCGAAGGTCTCGTGCTTCAACAATGAAGTATCCGTGAGGCTTCAGTTGGCGACTTGACACGTCCATAAGATAATCCACAGTCAATCGATATTGAGCTACTGCCTGTTTGTCCTCTAGGTAATTTGGCGAATTGACATAGACGAGCGACACCGGCCCTGCTGCCTCTAACTGTTGAGTGGTCTTGTCTGTGTTAAACGAATATTCGATAAAATCTGTATCAGGCCGCGCGAATCTATTCAACACATTTCGCGTTATCTCAACATCTAGCCTCTCTTGTGGTAGAACCCAAACTGTAGTGGCTTCGACTTTGTCTATTCTAGGTATTATTGCTCGCTGCTGATTCGTCATGTGCTTAAGCCGGCGCTTAACATTTAAGCTCTGTTGTTTGCTGCATCGTGATGCCGGTTTCTCAAAAACCGGCAGATACTCGTGCGCGAGCAACAAGAAATTATGTTCAACGCTTCTTGTATACCAAAAACCGGTCGCCTTGCAGTTATGCTGACGTTTTACAGCAAGCTCTCTTAACACAAAACCAGCATCTAGAAAAGCTCTGATTGTTCTAAAACCAAGAGGAACAACATGTTTTTGCTTCCTCATATCGCCTATAAGGATAACGCACTTGCCTCCTGGTTTAAGCACGCGAAAGCTCTCCTCCGCGACAGGGCACATCGCATCTACAAAATCATCTACTTTTAGATGAGAGAGATCACCGGATGCGTTCGGACTATATTTAATAATGTCTGCGTATGGTGGGTGTGCACAGATTAAATCAACACTGTACTCATTGATATCGCATAAATCACGTGCGTCACCAACCTCTATATTCGGTTCATACATCTGTGAAAGATCGTCAAATAACTTCGGGGGTAATTGAAAATCTAGACTGCTTATGGCACGATTGACTGCCTCAGGATTGATATCCCTGGCAACACAGCGTCGGCCCAGAAGCTTAGCCTCAACCGCCGTTGTGCCCCCGCCTGAAAAATGGTCAAGCACGATTTCTCCAGGCCTTGAGTACTTTAGTATAACGTTGCGAGGAATATGCGGTGACCAGTTTCCTCGATAATGTCCATTGTGCGTAGCCCAATCCCCGCGATTCTTGAAGCTCCAAACAGTAGACGCCTGCTCTCGAAACGTAGACGGTTCCCATCGCTTTATACGCTTTAGTGGTTTCGGAGGCACACTGATATTTATACCAAATGCTTTGGTCATGATTGCATCCACCGTGCGCGGCGAAACCCCGTAGAGACTGCCTATCTCAGCATCCGGCATTCCTTCTTCCTTCGCGCTTAAAATACTCCGTATTAACTTATCGTTGGCAGATTCGTGATTTTTTTCGGTCGCGATAGCCTCCGTCAAATCCTCGTTGCCTAACGAGCCGAAACTGCAATCTTTAGCTTCGGTCAATGCTTCAATAAAGCGTTCGCTTTTCAAAGTCTTCTCCAGTTATTGCGTTAATTATTTTCTCGATTGTTGCTACTATAAATCTTTGTATTGCGGATATTTCTCACCAAGGTGTTCTTGTGCCGATATGCTTCCACACATACACACTATAGTCCTTCAATTTTATAATTAATTATTACTAGCTCGTTGATTTTGCCACGCTTCGCGCCATTGCAGCTAATCATTCGATGCGCCGGTACCCTATATACGTGGATATTGGGATCCCCGTAATGTCTCTCGAAAAAGTCATCATCGTTACCATTATTTTTCGGGTCTGAGTTGCTGAGCATGAGCTTTGTTCCTTTTCTGCTCAATTTCTTATAGAGCTTAGCTAAGCGTATCTGCGCATCATCATTGAAATCGGAGGCGCTATATGAGGTAAAATTTGAAGTCTTGCTTATTGGTCTATACGGGGGGTCGAAATAGACGAAGGATTTTTTTGTTACCGCATCTGTGATTTCATTGAAATCACCCAGCTTTATCTGCGTATGCTTTAAGAGTTTTGATGCGGCTCTCAAATTAGCTTCATCAAGAATCTTCGGATTTTTATATCGTCCAAATGGCACATTAAACTCGCCTTTCTTGTTGACGCGAAAAAGTCCGTTAAAACAAGTCTTATTTAAAAAGATCATCTGCGCCGCGCGAGGTATCCAGTCCGCTGAATAGTCTTTATAGTCAAAGTTCCTACCCATCTTGTTGTAATCGTACCTAACCTTATAGTAGTATTCCTTCCTGCCGTCCTCACTGAGACTTAAGTACTCTTCCGCATCTTCACGCAATAATTCAACTAGATTCTCAGCGTCGCGCTTAACGACATCGTATGTCAAGATTAACTCTTTATTAATATCTAAGAGACATGCCGATTTTAGATTGTATTTTTGGGCTATATAAAAGAACACTGCGCCCCCGCCGACAAACGGCTCAAAATATCGATCAATCTGGCCGCTCTTAAGTTCAGGCGGAAAGAATCGGTCAAACTCTTGCAGCAACTGCTTTTTGCCTCCAGCCCACTTCAAAAAGGGTTTTGCAATGCTGTCGGCTGACTGATCATTTTCTATTTTATTTAATGTCTTCTTCCTGATTGCCATTTATAATTCAACCAATCGTAAGGCGTGCTTTTGCATTAAATAGTTCATGGCTACTGGCAAACCGAGTTGACTAATGCGAAAAGTACTGTCCGGTATTTTGCGCGGTTTCTCTGTCCCTCTCACCTGAAAACACAGATGTTTTGCGCACTTACTTGCCTGGACTACAAACCATAACTCAGCAGATTATGCCAGCGCCGCAAGAATATGTTCCAGCAAACCTCGTCTCACAAAATGCAGATTCAATAGGTGTTCAATCTTTTCAAAACCTTTTCGTATTTGGTTCTTTTGACCACTCCACCCGATTCCGTCCGTAACCCATATGAACTCAAAGCCATTCTCTTTGAGCTCGTCTTGGCGATGGATGTACGAGTCAACAATTTCTTGGGGTTTCGACCCTGTACCCGAATAGAAGTTTACCTCGATATTTACTACCTGTTGGTTGTGTTTGTCGATAAGAACAAAGTCCGCCTTTCTGTCCTTAATTGACGGAGAAACAGGAATTCCAAATTGCTGACTTAAGAATGAAAATTTACGCTGAAATAGAATTTCAAATCGCCCATCGAACTGAGCGTTGATCTGTTCGATAATCGGCTTCAACGCCAACTCCATCGCCGCCCCACTACGATTCTTTCTAGCATGCGTATCCAAACCAACTTCAACGCCTGTTAAATAATCAAAAATACTCCGGGTAGCAAAACTTTCAAAGAACTGCTTTAAGCCAGTCTTATCGAAAAACTCTACAAAATCCTCGATTTCGTTCGATAACAATTCCCGCTTGACGAAACTATATTTGACAATATCCGAATCAGTGTCCAGAAAATCTTTGATTACCTGCAACTGGAGCGGCCTTAAGGCGACCAGAATAGGTATAACAGGCAATGCTTCAGGGTACTTGCGCAAGAGAGCTCTCAATTCGTTATCAAAGTCTTTGCTGCCTATCAGCGAGTTTAAAATATTGCATTCAATCTTATGTCTTTCGGTGTGACGATAAACCTTTTCCCATGCAACAAAGAAGTTGTGTCCCCTGTTGGTGTCAATCAAAGTTTCGTGGAATAACGATATTAAGGCATCGACATCGCTAATCCCTAAACAGCTTGCATATATATGCTTTTCCATGCGCTTAATCCTTTACGTCATCCCAGAACGCCATGCTACGAACAACTTGAAACTCGGCCAAATAGAGACCATGCGGCCAATCTTTCGCGACCAATCGAGACCAATCTATAGTATATGCGATTCTCGCGCCAATAAGTCTAATTTACATTAATAGATTGGCAAGCTCTCGTTCGCCGGCATTTATCATCGATGCCTGTATCAATCATCGCTGCTTTAGATTTTGATGAATTCCCTTAGAAACCTTTTTCTCGCATAAAAAGCTCTGGATGTTGAGCCGTGGCCTGCCCCCTTTGTTCTTGGTTGAATATAATAGCCCATATGGCCCGTAAGCGCATCAAAACCTTGCGATGGATCAAGCAACGTATCCCTTACTAAGTCATAATCTTTCTTGACAATAGTATACAAGTCATCATTCAAATCAAGCCCTACAACAGAGTGGATAAAGCTAGGCTCATCAACTGTGTCGCCAACAATTCTCGCAACCACTACTGCTTTCTGTAGCTTGGCAAGAAGATGGTATCTTCGAATTCCTTTTGACAAACATTAACAGGATCAATCATTGTTATTGCCATCGTTTCCTTGAACACAAGCTCTCCATTCTTTTTCCGTTTCAATGGAATACATTTAAGTTCCCAAGAACCAAAGTTCGGTGCTTGCGCCGAATTGATCGGCAGTTGCAAATGCCTTTCAAATACATGCCCTGCCCATCCTTTGTTAACCTTTCCATCACGATAAATCGTAACATCATATTCAGATGCTAATTCATGTAGCTCCCTGTTCACTAGAAGCCTCAGCTTTGAAATGGCTTCTTTCCTGTCCATGCTTTAGTCTCCTTATTTGGTCGCTTAACAGCACTGATAATCACGTTCATCCTGGGCTGACATTAACGCTTCTATTACGACAACCGCTCGCCCTTGAGCCGCACGATAGCCATGATTAGAAGGCAGCCAATACCACTACTCTATCCCTTTCATGCAATGGCAGGCAAGGATTATGCGTACTGGATGGAATTCGTACACTCGCAGAGACTATCTCTCCAGTAGTTCTGGGGGCTGACCTTTATTCAAACCGACGCTTCTATTTGGGCATTAGTTTAAACACATACAATATCTAGGCGATCGTTCCTTATGTGATATATTAAGCAAGTAGGGTTTTCTAGGCCTAAACCAGGAGGCACGATGTCCCTAAACGTAATAATCGGCCCCGCGCAGAGCGGCAAGAAAAAGGCGCTTCTTAAGCTCTTCATCGAGAATATCGGGCGCAATCCCCTGCTTGTTGTGTCGAGCTCACCTGAAGCGCACTATATCCGGCGAGAATTGTTGGGGCTTTCGGGAGCGATTATCGGCGCGGAGGTCGTGACTTATTCGAGATTCATAAACAACCTGGCCGAGCGCGCGGCTTTGACGCAGCGGCGCCTCGATAGAACCCAGCAGAAATATATCGTCCAGCGTGTAGCGGCTTCAACCGAGCTGACCGCCCTGGCTAAATCCGCCCGCTATCCGGGCTTCTACGACGCTATGGCGGGCTTCTTTAATGAGTTGACCGAGGGCATGAACAGCCCCGGAGCCACAACCAGCGCTTTTGCCGAGTGGAGCAAAACGCACTCACGAGGGACGAATTACCTCGATGACATCGGCGGTCTCTACCGCGCGTATATGGACAAGCTGGAGCAGCTCGATGTCCTAACCGAGCAACTTCTTAGGTGGGAGATTGTGCGCGCCCTGGAAAACGGCGAGGTATCGGAGGCGCGCCCCATCTTCATGTATGGTTTCGACGATTTCACGACGAGCCAGAGGAGAATCGTAGAGCTTCTGAGCGTCGACACCGATATCACCTTCACTTTGACCTATGAGGATACGGCAGCGTTCGAGTCACGCAAGGCCGCGGTCAAGACTCTCCTTGCGAACGCGAGCTCGGTTATTGAGGCGCAAAACTTAACTAATGGCTTGCGACCAGCACTTCATTCATCGCAGCCTTCGATTAAGTCTCAGCCGCCACAACCATCCCAACCAATATCCCCGCCAGAGATAACATATCTGGCGGCGGCGGGAGAGCGCGGCGAGGTCGAGCTGGCCGGTGTCAAAATACTCGAGCTTCTCGAGAGCGGCAGGTATAATCCTGATGAGATAGTGGTAATCTTGCGCGACCCTGTTCTCTACTCAAGGACGCTCGTCCAGGTATTCGAGGATTTCGATATACCCTACTCATTGAACGAGCCGCTCCCTTTAAGATATAGCGCGCTCGGGCGCGCCGTCCACGCGCTGACGCGATTCGCCTACGAGGGTGGGGCCAACGCGGACTTGGTCACTTACCTTCGCATCCGTTATCCCGATATGCAGGAGGCCGCGGACGACTTCGAGCGCTCCATTCGCCTGGGCAAGATAGTCGACCCACCGGCGCTACTGGCCGAGTGGTCGAAGATATCGGATGCCCCCGATAGCAAAGTCGAGGCGCTACTCTCAGCGACCGGTTTATCTGCGGCGATACCGCTCATTCTCGATATCTCAGCCGAGGCGCTGGGCGTTATACTAGAGCGTGGCACGCAACTCGAGCTAAGTCACGGCGAGAGACACGGAAACCTCTTTACCTTTGAAGAGCGCGCTTCAATCGAAGCGTTCACCATCATCAAACGCCTTCTGACCAGCCTCGAGCAGCTTAAAGCCATAGACGGTTCATTCAAACCGCAGCTGCCGGAGTTGCCGCTCATGCTCGCCCAAGCGCAAATCCGCTTGGGCCGCGAAGCCGAGGCCGGCAAAATCCACGTCTTGAGGGTCCACCGTTCGCGGGGGCGCCTCTACAAGGCGGCGTTTGTGCTCGGCTTGAACGAAGGACGGTTTCCCAAAGCGCTGCGCGAAGACCCCTTCTTCAACCGCGAAGAGCGCCGGGAACTAGCCGCTCTTGGCTTAGAAATTATGACGCGCGACGACAGCGTGGCCGAAGAACGCTACCTCTTTTATGTGGCCACAACGCGGGCTACCGAGAAGCTCTACCTCAGCTACCAACGGGTCGACAACGATGGCGATGAGCTGCTAACATCATCGTTTATCAGCGATTTCGAAACCGCCCTTAGCGATACGGGCCGCGCGGGCGCAACCATCAAAAGGCCGCTCTCAAGCATTATCTTCGACGGCCTCTCGCTCCCGATACCCAACGCTAAAGAGGCGTTGAGATATGCCGCCGGCAAATACAGGGCCCGACCCGAATTCGCCCGGGAGATATCGGAGAGCGTTGCGCGATACGCCGACTTGGAGGACGCCGCATTGCGTACACCGACGCCCACACCTGCGTTTCAAAGCGCGGACGCCCTGGGTAAGCTGGCGGTCAAAGATACGTTTAGTGTCTCAGAGTTGGAATTGTTTTTGCGCTGCCCTTTCAAATGGTTTGTGGAGCGAAAGCTCAAACCCCAGGACTTCGAGACGGAACTAGACGCACTCAACAAAGGCTCGATATACCATACGACCCTCGAGCGATTCTACCGCGCGCTGCCGGCGAAATTCGGTGAGAGCAAGCCGGTCAAAGAGAAGCTGCCCGAGATGGAGAGGTTCATAATCGAGCTGCTCGATGACATTTTCGCCGCCGAATCGCCCGACACGACGAGCGTCAATGCGCGCTTCGCCAAGCATGAGATGTCGGAGAACCTGAAGCGATTGATACGGGCAGAAGCCGCGCGGCCCTCCCCGTTCACGCCCCGCTATTTCGAGGCAAATTTCGGCATGGGGGATGAAACCGGCGGCCCGCACCACAGCGAAGAGCGGCTCTTGCTCGGCAATGGAATATATATGCGGGGCAAAATCGACCGCATCGACGCCGATGACCGCGGCCGGGCTGCCGTCATCGATTATAAGAGCAACAAGATATCGGGAGCGAGCGACTTGGCCAGGGGTAAGAGCCTGCAGTTGCAGGTCTACGCAATGGCCGCTAGCGAGCTTTTCGGGTTGACCCCGGCGATGTGCGGCTTCATATCCATCGCCAAAACCCAGATGGACGGCGTCTACAATAGCGACATTTTGGAGCGGGCGCCGCTTCCGAAAAAAGCGGCGAAGAAAAACGAGGAGTTCGAAAAGATTATCGCCGACGCGCGCCATACCCTCATCGCGCTCGCCGCCGAGCTTAAAAAAGGTGAGTTCAAACCGAACAAAGACGCCGACTGCCGCAACTGCCCCCTCCCCCATATTTGCAGAAAGGGGCGTGTTTAAATGGCCGAGAAAGCCCCATTCAAGCCGACCGACGAGCAGGCGCGCGCTATCGCGACACGAAAAGGCAATATCTTCGTGAGCGCGGCCGCCGGCAGCGGAAAGACCAAAGCTATGACCGAGCGTTTCGCGGAGGCGGTCATCAAGGACAACACACCGATAGAGCGCATCTTAACGATAACCTTCACCAATGAGGCGGCGTCGCAACTCCAAGAGAAGATTCGAAACCGCCTCGCCGAAGCGGGAATGATCGACGAAAGCCGCATGGTTCCCGACGCCTACATAAGCACGATTCACAGTTTCTGCACGCGCATTCTGCGGGCCTATCCCTTCGCGGCCGGACTCGACCCCCACTTCACGGTTTTGGAGGAAGTGGCGGCAAAGACCTTGGGGCGGGAAGCCATCGATGAGGCCATAGATGAGTTCGCCAATACAGACGAAGAGCGCTTGGAGTTTGTATACCAGGCTGGAAAAAACGCCCTTGCCGAGCAGGTAATAAAGCTTCACGAAACGCTCCGCTGCGCCGGGCACTTTAACCCCGCAGACGGAATGCCCGCCAACACCGCCCGCCCTCGCGACAAGGCGAGCATAAATGGCCTTATAGATGTGCTTAAAGGTGCGGTCGCAGATACAATCGCGAACGCAAGTAGAGATTCGACCTTGACGACCTATCTAGCCAACTTCGATATCCTCGAGAATTTGCTCGAGTACCTCGACGTACACGGATATGACTTGCGGCCGGGGCTCGGCGTGAGTTTCAAACTGAAGATGAACGCGGACATCTCGAAAGAAGTCTTCGGACCTATCAAAGGGCTCATTGATACAATCGACGAACAACTGGCCGAAGACCTGGCCCACCATTACCAAATCTACTACTCCGAACTCGTCGCCGCCTATGCGGACATCTTCAAAGCGAAGAAAGAGCAAGTATCAGGGCTCGATTTCGAAGACCTCCAGCTCCATGTTAAAGACCTCTTCGAGCGCCACCCCGATATCAAGGAGAGCTACCGGTCGAGATTCGACATGATTATGGTCGACGAGTTCCAGGACACCAACCGCCTGCAATGCGCGATAATCGACCTTATCGTCGACGACAATCGTTTTACCGTGGGCGACGAATTTCAATCGATATACCTCTTCAGAAACGCCGATGTCTCGGTCTTTCGCGGCCTGCGAGAGAACACGCGTAGCGGAGAAGGCGAAGACATCAGCTTCCCCACCAATTTCAGGAGCCGCGAGAATATATTGCGCTTCGTCAATCGCATAGGCACGAGCGAGCGCTTCTTCGGCCTAAACCATTTAGAACTCGTGCCGGGCAGGGATACCGCAAGCTTCAACCGCAACAGAGAAAACATCGTCGAGCTCGCCATAGTCGACGAGACCTGGAAGAACGACGAGAACGAAAACGCCATTTCGCCGGCACAAGCCGAAGCCCGCTACATAGCCCGGCGCATCAATGAGATTTTAGCGGAGGGTGTATACAAGCACGATGATATCGCCATCCTCATCCCTAAGCGCACGAATCTGAGCGAAATCGAGGATGCTCTCAAGCTTTACGACGTCGATTACTACACCGTCGGCGGGGTTGGCTACTACGAGGCCGACGAGACGGCTGAAATCAAAGATGTTCTCGCGGTTCTGGTCAACCCCTACGACGATATCTCCCTCATCGGGGCATTGCGCGGGCCATGTCTGCGCCTCAGCGACGACGCGCTCTATATGTTGCGCAAAGCAGCCGGCAAAATCAACGGTAACGACACGCCCTTGTGGAATGGTGTTAGGAACGGCGTTGTTTTGCCCGGGCCCGAAATGGCGAAGCTCGATGCTTTTGTAGAGACCTTGCGCGAACTTAGGTGGCGCGCGACACACATGAGGCTCTCCTCCCTTATTGAATTGACCATAGAGACGCTCGGCTATGACCTCTGCGCGCTCATGCGCGACCACACCGCCGGTCGACGGTATTCTAACATCAAGAAGTTCATGCGCCTCGCTGATTCTTACGAGGATGTCCACGGCCCCGACCTGGCCGATTTCGTCGACTATCTGAAGCTGCAGAAGACGCTCTCAGGCAAAGAGGGAGAAGCCGCTTTCGCCGATGAGGATATCGGCGCGGTACGCATCATGACGGTGCACGCCGCCAAAGGCCTCCAATTCCCGGTAGTCTTTCTCGCCTTATCCAAAAGCGGAGCGTCGAGCGTCGGCGGACCGATTCTGTATCAGGGCGAAAAAGGTTTGCCCGGCTATTCCGGCGCAAGCGCAAGCGCTATCGCGTTCAAAGTGGCCGGTATATCCGAGAACTTTGATGGTCCGGGATATGACGGACTGAAAGCGCTGAAAAAGCACGATTCGGACGAAGAGAGCCGGCGCCTGCTCCACGTCGGGATGACGAGAGCCGAAGAGATGCTGGTTTTGACGAGCATTTGCCATATAGATAAAAAGAACCCGGGAAGGAGCACCAACAACTCGTATATCGAGTGGCTTATGAATGTGCTCGGCCATGAGCACGTAGCGCTTAAAGCTAATAGGGATAGCGGTAATTACTCGTTCGTGGACGAAAACGGCATGTTCCAATGTAGAATCGTAACCCCTGAAGCGAACCCAGAGCTTAAAAATGATGCCCTGCTCCAAAATATGACTGAGCGCAAGAAGGCTGACGCTGACACGCGAGAGATTCGTTTCATCGATATAAGCGCGCTCGACAGTGGGCTAAATAGAGTCATAGACAGCCTGAGCTATAGCGCTATAAAAAACTTCATCGAATGCCCCTACCGCTTCTACCTGCAACGCATCGTCGGCGTCGAGCGCGACGAGCGGACTGATGAAGCGACCTTTGGAACGATAGCACCAGCCGAGTTCGGCACCATCGTCCACGAGGCACTCGAAACGCTCGACTTTAAGGGATTGTTAGAGGACAGTGCTACCGCAATCGAACAGGCCGTCGAAGCATGCGCGCTACGATACCCGAGCTTATCGACAGAGGATGCCGCGCGCATCGCAACTATCCTCAACACTTACGCCGATTCGCCCATCGCTCAACGATTAGCAAATGCTCAAGTTCTCCAGCGAGAAACGCCTTTTTCGTTCCTTTTGGGCGATACCGTCATCTCCGGAAAACTCGATGTACTCGCTGATGTAGACGGGCGGACCCTTATTGTCGATTATAAAACAGGCAGCAAAGGGATGAGCGGCGCTGAGCTAGCCGACAAATACGGACTGCAGATGGATTTGTACGCGTTAGCGCTCTTAAAGAGCGGCACACCTGAGGTAGAGGTCATAGTAGCCGCGCTTGAAAATGACGGAGTTGCCGGGACTAAAATGTACACGACGCAGGATATAGAGACCCTTGAGGGCAAACTGCTGGAGATAATCCTAGACTTGAACGACCCTGCTCAGAAATGGGCTAGAACCGTCGCTGACAAGAACTGCGTCTTCTGCGATGTTAGTAGATTTTGCGGTCGCACACGTCCCACCTCACAGGCTTCATTGGACCGCACTGCCGATAATGCCTAAACAATAGACTATATTTTTCGTATTCGGTCATTTTTATGGTCTCGTCATTATCTATCGATAAGGCTGGGTGGGGTCATTTGCTTTTCAGATGCGCTTTAATATCTCTGTAGTAGTTCTCGTGGGGGCCAATCATTATAAGTTCGAGGTCATCACCAACGAACCGGTATGCCAGAAGGTATTGGATAGTTTGAATTTTAAACTTGTGGACATAAACTCCACGAAGATCACCCTTTTTTTCTTGAGCGATAGTAGGGTCAGCTGCTATTTCTCGGATTTGATTGTCTAATATCGTTTTCTCTGTTTTTTTGAACCTCTTCACTTTATTTTCGAAAGAACGAGATTGTATGATTTTCATGAAGCCTTATCCAAATGTGTATTCCGAGGACTCGCCTTGATCTAACTCCTCTAATCCAATCAGCATTTCCTTGATCAAATTGTACGTTAAATCAGGATTTTCTTCGGCATATTTTCCAATTCTTGCCCAGTGCTCGATTTGTCCGGTTACAGACCTGTTATCGACCTTGCTGTACATTTTAGCCTCTTGAATTAGTTTGTCGGAAACTCTCACTGCCGTAGTCATGATGGAACCCTCCATTACTATTTGATGTTGCAATATTAGCACATATGGTTGCGATATGAAACATCCTCCTGCGCCCCAAAATATGCCCTCGAAGAGTATTATCTATCGATAAGCGCAGCCAGAGTCCTCTCGAACTCAGGATAAGATATCGCAATCGCCTCGCTATCCTCGACGTTCGTCTCGCCGTCTGCTACCAGACCGGCTACTGCGAGCGACATCGCTATGCGGTGGTCGCCGTGGCTGTTGACGCGCGCTCCTTTAAGGGGGGTGGGGCCGCTTATTATCATGCCGTCTTCGAGCTCTTCGATATCCGCGCCCATCTTGAGGAGCTCTTGGGTAAGGGCCGCTATCCGGTCGCTCTCTTTGACGCGCAGCTCGCTTGCATCCCGGATGGTGGTCGTGCCGTGCGCCTGCGTCGCGGCGACTGCGAGGATTGGTATCTCGTCGATGAGGCGCGGGATGAGGTCGCCTTGAATCGTGGTGGCGTAAAGCGTCTTGCCGGTAATCCCCAGGGTCGCTCTCGGCTCGTTGCTGATATCTCGCACATCGCTTAGTGAGATACCCGCACCCATGGCGTCAAGCGCATCCAGAACCCCGGTCCTGGTCGGGTTTACGCCGACGTTCTCTATGATCACCGACGAATCGCCCGCAATCAGCGCGGCAACCATGAAAAACGCCGCGCTCGATATATCGCCGGGCACGTCTACCTGCGCCGCTTTGAGCTGCTGGCCTCCGGTTATCGTGTAGCGGTTCCCATCTATCGACAGGCGCGCGCCGAAAAGCTCTAGCATGCGCTCGGTGTGGTCTCTCGATTTGGACGGCTCAGTCAGAATCGTCTCGCCTTCCGCCAGCAAACCGGCCATCAGCAAACAAGTCTTTATCTGGGCGCTCGCAACCGGCAGGTCGTAGGTGATGCCCTTGAGAGCGGCGCCGTTTATCGCGAGGGGCACGTAGGTGCCGCCGCCCCTGCCCCAAATCTGTGCTCCCATGAGGCGAAGCGGCTCCACAACCCGCGCCATGGGGCGCTTTCGTATCGAGGCGTCTCCGGTCATGACCGCAAACACGTTTTGTCCCGCGAGAATCCCGGTCAAGATTCGGGTTGTCGTTCCCGAGTTGCCGGTATCGAGTATGACGCTCGGCTCGGTCAATCCCTTCAGACCTACGCCATGTACCTTAAGCTCAGTCTCGGAGAGCCGCTCAATCTCGACTCCGAGCGCTTCAAAACAATGCATTGTGCTAATGCAATCATCCGCCGCTAGAAAACCGGTCACGTGGGTTACACTCTCCGCAAGTGCGCCGAACATTATCGACCGGTGCGATATCGATTTATCGCCCGGCACTTGGATGGTGCCTTTTAGGTTGTGCGCTTTCTTAACAGTCAGTTCCATAGATTCTTTCTTGGCGTCGGCGGGTATAGATTATCTGCCTGATCCCATCTTCTCCCTTGTGTGGTAAGCGGATCCCAGTGTTAAACCCCGTACTATGAGTGCCAACCATGCCTACAACTCCTACTCACAGCCAATTCCACATCCTAAGCCCTAGCCGCCTGTCGTGCGCAAATCGACCTCGTAGCCGCGTTCGATTAAGGCTTTCGCCACTTTATCGGCGTTCTCCTTCTCGGGAATCATCAATCTAAGCGTGCCCGAGTGCTCCGTCGCGTGGAGAATTTCGATATCCTCGATATTGACGCCGAGTTGGCCGACGGTGAGCGTGATATCGCTGATGACACCGGGCTTGTCGGTGACAGGTATATATATCTCATATAGTTGCCCAATCTCTTTTCCGAGCGCCGCCGGCAGATTCAACCTGCCTTTCTGCGCCCGCTCGAGCATGTCCGCGATGGCGTCGCGGTCGGCCGAGTCTATCTCGCGCCGCAAAGCGCTGAGCATGTCGCTCATCTTGTCAATCGAATAAATAATAGCATCGCGGTTGTCGAGGCAGATATCTATCCACATCCGGGGGCTGCCCGCTGCGATTCTGGTCGTATCTTTAAACCCGCCCGCCGCCAGCATTAAAACGTTCTCTGTGTTGTTCGTCTCGTTGCTCGCCAAGTTCATAAGGACCGCGGCGAGCATGTGCGGGAGATGGCTGATAATAGCTACCGCCCGGTCGTGCTTTTGCGGCTCTATCGCCAGAACATTCGCGCCAATCGACGTCAACATGGAGTGCAACTTTTTATACGCGACCATATCGGTCTTGAGTGTGGGGGTTAAAAGATAGTGGGCGTTTCTAAATAGAGCCGGGTTTGCCGCCGCCACGCCCGTCTTTTCGGAACCGGCCATCGGGTGCCCGCCTATAAAATGGACTCCTTCGGGCACCTGCGGCTCAACCTCGGCCACGATAGTCGTCTTCGTGCTCCCGACATCGGTGATTATCGTCCCCGGTTTCGCTGCTTTCGCCGCGCGAATCGAAAACTCCGGTATAAAGCCGACCGGCACGCAGATGAACACCACGTCGGCATCGGCAGCCGCTTCCTCGATACTTGCGGCGGCCCGGTCTATTATCCCTCGCGCTATGCCTTCGGCGACCGCGCCCGGGTTGTGATTATACCCGACTACCTCATAGTCATCGGATTGCTGCTTGAGTGCCGCCGCCAGTGAACCTCCAAGCAAACCGACACCGACTATCGCAATCGTCGTCTTCATTATCCGACCTGCCCCATCTCTTTATCAAACGCCGGCGCGGCCTTCTTTACTTTGCCCATCAACGAGGCAAAATGCTCGAAGGTGAGTGATTGCGGCCCGTCGCACATCGCGTTCTCGGGGTCGGGATGAACCTCGACGATGGCGCCGTCGGCACCTGCAGCCAGCCCTGCAAGGGTAAGCGGCTCGACGAGGCTTCGCTTGCCTGCGGCATGGCTCGGGTCAAGGATGACCGGAAGGTGGCTTAGTTGCTTTATAAGCGGTATCGCGCTGATATCGAGCGTATTTCGCGTGTAGGTCTCGAAGGTCCTGATACCACGCTCGCAGATGATTATTCTGGTGTTTCCGCCTTTCACGATGTACTCGGCGGCCATTAGCGTCTCTTCTATGGTATTTCCGAGGCCCCTCTTTAAGAGCACCGGCTTGTCTATCATGCCGACCTCCTTCAAAAGAAGGAAGTTCTGCGCGTTGCGGGCGCCTATCTGGACTATGTCGGCGTACTCGACGACGACATCGAGGTCACGCACGTCCATAAGCTCGGTGACTATCGGCAGGCCGAATTCTTTACGCGCTTCGGCGAGAATCTGCAGGCCCTCGACACCCATCCCCTGAAAACTATATGGTGAGGTCCTCGGCTTGAACGCTCCGCCGCGCAGGACGGTTCCGCCCGCGGCCTTGACCGCTTTGGCCGTTGCCATCATCTGCTCGGCCGATTCCACCGAGCACGGCCCGGCCATCACATTGAACAAACCTTCGCCGATGGTGACGCCCCCGACCTTTATCATCGTCGGCTCATGACGAAACTCTTTGCTTACGAACTTGTACGGCTTGAGAATCCGGATGACCTCTTCGACGCCGTCGAATGCTCCGAGCTGGAGCTCCGCAATGGCTTCTTTGTCACCGATAATCCCTATCACCGTGCGATATTGGCCTTGTGAGACGTGAACATCCGCCCCGCCGTCTTTTATCCGCTTAAGAACGTGTTCTATCTGCGCCTCGGTTGCGCCTTCACGCATTACGACCATCATAATCAAATCACTCCTCTACAGGACATTCTCCAGCTCGCTGATAAACCTGGCGTTCTCGCCGGGTGTGCCGACGCTGACGCGTAGATGCTGCGGGTAGCCAAAAATGTCTCCCGACCTTACTATTACGCCCCTCTTCATAAGCTCGTTCGAGAGCGCGCGCCCGTCGACACCGACATCCAAAAGGACGAAGTTGGCGTGTGACGGCACATAGTCGAGGCTTAGTCTCGCGAATTCTTTATAGAGATACGTGAGTCCTTCATCGTTAAGGAGGCTGCGTTCCTCGACCTCGGCGATGCAATCAAGGCTAACAAACGCCCCTACCTGGGCAATAGTGTTGACGTTGAAAGGCTCGCGCACCTTGTTTATCGCCTGGATTATGAACTCCGGGGCGATACCGTACCCGATGCGACAACCGGCCAAGCCGTAGACCTTCGAAAACGTGCGGAAGACGACCACCGGCCGCTCGCCCGCTATATAATCCATGCCGTTCGGATAATTATTGTCCCGGACCAGCTCAAAATATGCCTCATCGAGAACGACGACGACATCCGTCGGTATTTTTGCCAAAAACGCTTCGACTTCGCCACGCGTCATCATCGTGCCGGTCGGGTTGTTAGGATTGCAGATAAAGACCATCTTGGTGCGCTCGTTTATCGCGCCTGCCATCGCGTCGAGGTCGTGGTGGTAACCCTTGAGCGGAACTTCGACCGCCTTTGCATTCATCAACTTGACGACGGTCGGGTAGACAATGAACGACGGGTTAGCCATGACCGCTTCATCCTCGGGATTGAGCAGCACATTCGCGAGCAACCGGAGTAATTCGTTCGAACCGCTCCCGACCATTATCATCGACGGGGTGACGCCCAGCCTGTCCGCCAGTTTCTCTCTTAGGAAGGTGCAGCCGCCATCGGGGTACCTGTTGACCTCGAAGACCGCTTTCTGCATCGCGCCCGTGACCTGGGGAAACGGTTGATATGGGCTTTCGTTTGAGGCGAGCTTTATGGCTTCCTCTATACCCAGCTCTTTCTCGACCACACTGATAGGCCGGCCCGGCTCATAGGGTATCAGACCTTCAAGCCCTCTGCGCAATAAGTCCTTCACTCGCCCCTCCACCAACACGTTAAAAGTTGCTCCATCACTTACCAGACGATATTCCTGGATTTAAGGGATTTTACCACAGTTTAGCAGGTGTTCTCAACTGCGCAGAGATTATTCGCCGATCCTGTAGTCTGCAGATCGCATCCCTCTCGACCTACCTTATGCCGCTCAACTCGATTATATTAATCGTTTTGTCATCGATTTCGACTATGTTTACGCCGCCCGGCTGCGGCCAAAATAGTTTGAAAAAGTGGGGATCGCCGCCGTGAAACCTCGTCATGAGAAGCTTGATGGGGCCGCCGTGCGTCACCAGCGCTATCGCGTGGCCGTGTTCGTTTCGCATGATATCGTCGAAAGCGTCGTTGATGCGCGACTCAAAATGGCGCCAGCTCTCGCCGCCCGGAATATCGACGCCGGTCGGGTTTTCAATCCATGAGTCGAGGATCTCTTTGTCGTGCTCCATTATCTCGTTGTACGAAAGACCCTCCCAATTACCGAAGTCTATCTCGCGCAGCCCTTCTGTCTCGACGACATCGACGCCGGAGTCGCCGGCTATAATAGAAGCCGTCTGCGTCGCTCTCAATAAGTCGGACACGTAAATCGCCGATATATTCTCGACCGCGAGGCGCTCCGCCAAAGCCCGCGCCTGCGCTTTGCCCTGCTCTGAGAGGGCGGGGTCGGTTCGACCAATAAAGCGAAACTCCTTGTTAAGCTGAGTCTCGCCATGACGAATCAAATATATTCTCATTGGTTGGTGTCCCTTATATCTTAATTGCTTATATCTTGATTTATTACAACGCTTAACTGACGAATTGCGCATTTGCGGTGGGTTTACGGAAAAGGGCTGGGTGGGCCGATTATCTCTCGTATCCTCGCATTTCATTGGTCAGCATATCTTCGGCGATTCTTGAACATCGGTTATTCTTAAGCGTCCGTGATTCTTACAGCAATGCGCGCACTTCGCTACAGCGCCGCATACACGAGCAAGACCGTGACCTCGGTAAGCTCGATAAGCGCGCCGACCGTGTCCCCGGTCATCCCGCCTATCTTGCGCTTGACGAAGATAATATACATCATTACAAATGCCAGCGCCGCGAGCAAGGCGATGATGCCCATTAACCCCGCGGCAATCACCGCGACAGCTATTGTGATGATCGACGCCCATGCCAGTTCAACCTTGCCGGCCCCTTCGGCAAATAGCGCGCCCAGACCGTCTTTTCTCGCCCTCGGCTGCGTCGTGATCGCGATACTCGCCGCGTACCTGCCGATTACCGGGAAGACCAGAGTCGCCGCGAGTTTTTCGGCGCCCGGGACTGCCGCGAGCAACAGGGTCTTCAGGCCGAGCACCGCGACTAGGGCTACCAAACCGAAGCTGCCGACCTGCGAATCCTTCATAATCGCGAGGCTGTGCTCCTTGTCGCGCCCTCCGAAGAGCCCGTCGAACGTGTCGGCGACCGCGTCGAGATGGAGCGCCCTTGTCAGCGCTACAAGGACGACGATTACGATAAAGTCGGCCGCCGCGCCCGTTATGCGCAGCGAGACCAGCGCATAGACAGCGGCCAATATAAGGCCGATGACCAACCCCACGAGCGGGAAATATTTTGTCGAGCGACCGAACGCTGTCGAATCGAGCTCCTCCCTGATTCCGGTCGGGATGATGGTTAGAAACGACAGCGCGAGCCTCAATGTCTTGGTGTTGATTATCCCTAACCCTCTTTCTCGGATACGCCCGCTTCCGCGAAGGTCGCCATCTCTTTGATGACCTTGGTCGCGGCCTCGACCATGCCCATCGCGAGAACCGCGCCGGTTCCCTCGCCCAGGCGCATGTCCATATAGAGCATCGGTTTTAAGCCGAGTTCATCGAGAATCGCCCGGTGCCCCGGCTCGACCGAGACATGTGACGCTATCATGTAATCTTTGCTCAACGGGCTGAGACATCCCGCGATGAGCGCGCCCGCTCCCGAGATAAAGCCGTCGATGACGACCGGAACGCGTCTTGCCGCCGCGCCCAACACGAGGCCTCCGAGCGCCGCTATCTCGAGGCCGCCGACTTTGGCGACAACGTCGATGGGGTCGTTCCGGTCGGGGTTGTGGAAGCTTATAGCATCGGTGATGACTTTTCTCTTGTGGTCGAGGTCACCGTTTCCGATGCCCGTGCCAATTCCGACCAGCCCGTCGACCGGCCTGCCGGTGAGCGCCAGTAAAATCGCGCTGCTCGATGTGGTATTGCCGATTCCCATGTCGCCGGTGGCCAGCAAATTAGCCCCGTTATCAATCAGTTCGTTTGCAACCTCGATACCCACCTCAATCGCTTTGACGGCCTCCTCGCGCGTCATGGCCTGCTCTTTTGCAAAGTTCGCCGTGCCGCTCTTGACCTTGCGCGAAACGACGCTCGCATCGTCTATCGGCACCGCAACGCCGACGTCGACAACGATAACGTCAGCGCCGACATGGCGCGAGAGCACATTTATCGCCGCGCCGCCGTTGACGAAATTCGCCACCATCTGCGGTGTAACCTCTCTCGGAAACGCGGAGACGCCTTCATCGACGACACCATGGTCGCCCGCCATGACGACTACCGCTTTTTTATCGACATCACTTATGACCTTGCCGGTGATACCGGCGAGCTTTATCGATATCTCTTCGAGGATGCCGAGGCTCCCAGCCGGTTTGGTCAACTGGTCCTGGCGCTCCCGCGCTTTCGCCATCGCCGCATCGCAGAGCTGGTTAATATTGTTTAACGTCTTATTTAGTAAATCCATCTCATCTCCTTTGTGAAAGCCTTCTGTCGTCGTTAATATTGTGGGTAGTCATGGACCGTCAGTTCGTGTCCGGCATAAATCCCCGGTGCCTGCGCACACGACGCTATACGAGCACAAAAAAGCCCCCGGCTTCCCGAGGGTAACAAAATAAACTGTTTAGCAGCACTCCTTCCTCGTAGAGCGTATATTTTCATTCAGGCAGGTCTCCTGACTCGAGAATCATCGCCATCTCCGCGCCTTCCCGGACGTTAAGCCCGGTGGCTTTTGCGGGTGGCTCCCCTCTTACAGTGGCGGGCCCGTGCCGGATTCTCACCGGCTTCCCTATTCTCCGCTACAAGCGGCACCTGAATATTTATTCACTTTCCAATAATAAATCTATACGGCTGGTGTGATTATGTCAAATGGGTTGGTTTGGTTGGGTGGCGGGTTGTCTTTTTAGCTTGCCACTAGCTCTTGTTCATTCTGGATGGTTATTTTGGGGTTTGGATTTTTTGCGGGAACCGGTAAACCCATTTCATTCAACATATTGACGTGATCTATCATTCCCCATCTTGCCTTATAAATACAATCTTCGACGGAGTGACCTATGCCGGAAAAACCCTCTAAGTCAGGAGAATAGAAACCAAAGTAGTCAGGCTCTTTCGTAGCTTCAATTACTAACGAATAATCAATATTTATCATTAATCTCCACCATTAACATTAGACCCTGTGATCCTTCTTTAAACCAGCAGCTTTAATTATAGCATGACAGGTGCCTTTTGGGACTTCTTTAGAACCGTGGAAATCTACTCGAACCAGTTTATCCCAACCCTGTTTACCGTAATATCTAACCGAGCCTTTTTCGCGCACTATGCTGAAACCGCTCTCTTCCAATAATTTTACAAGTTCGCTAAATTTCACTTTTTCTCCTAGTGCTTGTTTTGGCAATTTCAGGTGACGATTATTTTTTGAAATCCATGTGCAATAGTTCTTCATCCGACTAAACACTCGTGCTGCTACGATTATCTATTGCTTTCATTTGCTGTTCAATGGTTTTGCTACATTTTACATGCTTGATAGTCCAAGTTCCAGAACGTGATTTCAGAGCCGGCCGGATTTCTAAAAACAGCCACATCGCCAAGGAAAGTGAGGGCTTTCCTGTATAACTCAAGCTCATCAGTGTATTCGCCTATTCGGATGATTATTGTTTTTGGTTAACACTGACACTATTTGCCATAAAGCTTGTTGCCGTTCTGCTCAATTTGTAATAGTGGAAGAAAAATCTCACGCCAATCATCAATCGAACCGTTCACACCATTTATTTCAAGTCCTTCGTCGTCATAGTATATTTCTAGCTTCTGGTCGCAACAACCACATTTTAGAAGGTATCGCGACACTTTCTTCCCTGAACCCTTTTTGTGGTAGATCCTGATTTGGGGGTAACCGTCTGGTCTTGTGTAATAAAGGCGGTTGGCTCTTTTCAGTATTTTCATTTACGACTCCTATAAGAACACTAAACAGGTAACACACGACGACCGTAATAATAAATGGAGACTAATGCTGGACGTCCTCTAAAACATACCCAATTGTACTTTGATAGCCTCACCAATCCTGAGCATGTCTTCTTTTGATAAGACACCGGCCCGTTTAAATAATCGCAACTTGCTTACGGTAACCAATTGATCAGCCATGGCCTTGCTTTCTTTGCTATTTAAAGTGACTAATGCCTCGCTAGGATACAGAGAATCCGCTTTTAGTCTATTCAGGTCAATCACAGAATTTCTACCAGAACCTGGAATGGCATACCGCCGTTCGGCGGCTTGGGGGCGAGAATGACGGGCTCGAACCGATAACCTCCCGCGTTCAAGGCGGGCGCTCTCACGAACGTTCTTGAACTATGCCTCCCATTAAGCCGGTTATAAGGCAGCCGTTGATTTGTCTACTGATCTTCCGATGTCATAAAGGAAGTCGGGCAACATATCGGCGCCATTATCCCAAACAATCGTATCCACATCGCGGTTGAGTCGAACCTTCTTGAAGTATTCAATATCCTTTAACGGCTCAAATATCTCGCCTTCCAAATAGGGCTCAAGGTCAACGATTTTCTTGCTGCCATCCTCAAAGGTCAATATTAATTTATATTCCGATTCGTAGAATACGTCCCTTACGAAATGCATGGGTCTCCTCCTATACTAGCGGCTGAATTTTATGAAGCGGCTTCTTTGCCTTTGCAAGCGATGGATCACTCCACTGCCGCACGATGATAAGACAAGCAATCAGGCCGCACAGCTACCTAACTCCTAGGATAGCCACAAAACACGCATTTATCTCGATGGACACAGATAACGCCGCCGCACCCCTGACAGCTCCATCGAGTTCTCTCCGACGCCACAAAGCGCTCAAGCCCGACTGCCCGGAGCGCTTCCTGATTTTCTATCATGCTCATGTCATATTTCGTGCGATAACGTTTGTCCAGGTTCCACGGGCGCGTGCACGGAAACTTGGCACACTCATAGCAAAACTGATGGCCGTGCGTCCTTAGCTCTTCGCAGTTCTTGATTTGGCACTGTCTGCGGGTCTTTGGCTTGCTGGTATCATCTGTGTTGCACCCGGGACACACGTTCTTCTCTCTGAGGCGCGCGAGACAAATGCCGCAGTTCATCCCGCAAGGAGCAATGTCTTCGGCGTTTATCGATTCTGTGGGGGTGCGCTTTTCTGTGTTCATAGGCGCTTTTTCTGCTCCTGTCTGCCCTTCCACCTAGCGTTTTGCGTTTAAATGCAATAGCATCCTCATGGCTTCTTTTTATAAAGCGTAGCTCTAAGCCAGATGTTTGTCGAGTTGAACCCTGGTTGCGCCCCATTCTACTGACATCTTATATCCCTTCAATATGCATGCTCAATTCGTCTCTTAAACTAGCGCGCATTTAAGCAGCTTTTAGAGTTAATCTAATCGAAGCCGACAGGTTTGTCGGTGGCTTCCAATTAGAATACGATGTAACATATATGTATTACGATTTCTAGTCGATGGAGGCTAATCTATGACGAGGGCAAGCGCAAAACGGGTCAAGACCGTAAGGCTTGAACAAGAAGACTATGAAAAGATAGCGATGCTCGCAAAAAAAACCCATAAAACAGAATCACAAGTTATAAGAGAATCGATTAGATTGGGCATAGTCGACCTTATAGGCGAAGAAGATGAGGACGAGCTTTTAAGAAAGCGTTTATCTCAAAAAACACCCGATGTTGACGGTAAGACGTTTATTAAAGAGCTTAAACAAGAGCTTGGTATCTAGTGGAATACCAGCTTAACTTTCACCCCGCGGCCGCGAAAGATTTATTCAAGCTTGCTAAGAACAGTAAGGCGCTGGGCCAAATCATAATCGATAATCATTTACCTAGAATCGTTGGGGACCCCTTAAATACCGGTAGTCGTAAAAAAGGCGACCTGTCACATATTTTTGGCTACAATTTTAATTACCACCGAGTGAGCTATCGAATTCTCTATCTGATAGAAAATGACACCGTACGAATAATCGCCTTAGGCGTCCACGATGTTGCCTACAAAAAGGCAAAGAAAAGGCGAGAGCAGTAACTCTGCCAAGCACCTGGAGGACGTTCTTTCACCGTTAAGGCACTTTGGCTGGGCTGTCCCATAGCAAGGCAGGAGGTCAAGCGTGAATAGCTACGGCTATTTAAACATAAGCACCACGATAACGCTGGTCATAGCGTTGCTGATAATCATGGGATGCTCTGACCGCGAGAGCGCTCAATATCCACCAAGTAATCCGGTTACGACAGCAGCTCAACCAAAAACCATGTTTGGAGATGTAGAATATGTAGAGTTTCGATACCAAAGGCACGCAGAAGTGACGCGAGAACGAGTCGGTGATCCAAGGAAAGTAAGAACGGTTTTGGAGCAAATAGAGCTGGTGTCAAAGCAACCTGACGTGCCGGATGAAGATATCCCCGATGCGGCGTTTGTGCCGGCTAACACCCTCAATATCGTTATCAGGACTGCGCCTAAAACCGGCGACTTAAACGAGCATACGTTTGTCGTAAACCGCTTTGAAACCGGCGACGTCTATATTAGTATCGACGCCCCGCGATTCAAGAAGGCGACAAAAGAACCGGCAGCATTGCTGGAGTTTCGGTAGGTTTAGGAAAAACTCGTTGTCTTCCAGTTTTGATTTGGCATAGCAGAGGGGCGTCGAACATTTGCTAAAATCAAATAGCGACTATCCAGCATTATTCGGAGACTGGTGTTGGATATTCTTTAAAACATATCTAGTTGTATTTTGATAGCCTCACCAATCCTGAGCATGTCTTCTTTTGATAAGACACCGGCCCGT
>JASEGT010000028.1:0-1404 GCA_030018005.1 Actinomycetota bacterium | reverse complement strand
GCCATGGCCTTGCTTTCTTTGCTATTTAAAGTGACTAATGCCTCGCTAGGATACAGCCGCTCTGCGTTGCTGGTCAGAGGAACAACCTGGACTCGATTAAGAAATCTATTTGATACATCATTGCTAACAATCACGGCCGGACGCTTTTTTTTGATCTCTCCGCCAATCGAAGGGTCAAAATTGACCCACCAAACCTCACCTCTTGTCATCAGTTATGTCCCTGAACGTTGTCTCCGCCCAATCCAGAGCTTCTTCTTCTCGCTTCTTGTCTCTTGCCATTTGAGAGTATGCCAGCTCCAGATTTGGACGAACGACATGCGGGCGCACCAACGCCTCGACAAACTTGCTGATTTTTCGGGCTCCAATGGTTTTATGAAGGCCCTCATATACTTCTTCATCTATGGTTATGGTCAACTTCTTTTGCATTTAAGTCCCTCCCTGTTAATACGTATAGTATACGTATTAGTCTATTTAAGTCAATGCTGGAATTTCTACCAGAACCTGAAAAAGCATACCGCCTTTCGGCGGCCTGGGTGGAGGATAGCGGGTTCGAACCGATGACCTCCTGCTGCAATGCAGGCGCTCTCACGAACGTTCTCAAAAGACGCCCCCATTATCTGATATTAAAATGCTGGACAAATTCTCAGGCGTTCAGCTTGCACTCTGATGTGACTCTATTTGTCTTCAGCTAAAATCCTTTTAGCTTCTCTTAGATCTATGCGTGCGTGATGTCCATGCTTTTCCAGTAAATGCAACAGATTCGATCCATTTAACAAAGTGATTGGTTTACCTTTTGCAAATTCGTATGCATCCGAGCCATAATCAGCCGTTGAAACCAAGATGCCCTTGGTAGCGCCTTCGTTTAATACCGTACCGTATAAATCCCGAACCGCAGAAACATCAACTGTGTTGGTGTATCTTTTTGCTTGAATCACTATCTTCCCGCCACGAATCGGATCCGGATCAAACGCGATTGCGTCAACACCACGGTCTCTGCTAGCTTGAGTCACCTTAACCTCACCGCCGCTGGCTTGAAATTCCTTCTCGAATAACTCTCTTATGAGATGCTCAAAATCCTCCCAGTCCATCGCCGCTATGTTGGTTGAACGATCTATTTGGCTGGCAACCTCGTAGCTTTCCACGAATCGTTTATCAGTCCTGCTGATTTGCAGAATGGGCTGCACAGGCGTTAAGCTACTAAGCCTACTACTTGCTACACCTTTTAAGTTCTTAAAGCAAGCCTTGGGGTCAACGTTCGATAAATCAATTCCTTGAAACTCGCTCTTGCTAACCTGTATGCTGAGTATGCAGTTGTTTTGCTCCTTACCGGTTGCCCTGTTAATTGCTCGCACCCGGCGGTGTCCTAAACTTAGTTGAAATTGAAGCGGCTCCCAACTTATGGTT
>JASEGT010000027.1:288-27059 GCA_030018005.1 Actinomycetota bacterium | reverse complement strand
GTTTATAGAAACGTTTAATGCATAATTAGAAGTAGCAATATATGGTAAAGGTAGAATTTACTGATCATGCGCTATACAAGATCAGACTCTTAAGAGCACATGGTTTTGAAATAACAGAAACAAGCATCGCAGAAATAATCAACTATCCTGATAATATAGAAGAAGGTTTTGAGGGTCGATTGATTGCCCAGAAAGTGATAGATGCTCAGCATGTACTGCGAGTTGTCTTCGAAACGACGCAGAATAAAGTTCTTGTCATAACCCTGTATCCGGGTAGGAGGATTAGATATGAGAAAAATAAGATATAGCAAGGATGTTGATATCCTTTTAATTGAGCTTTCAGATAAACCTATCGATTATGCAGAGGAAGAGGGTCGGATTATTGTCCACTTCTCGAAAGATGACGAACCGGTGCTAATCGAGATACTTGATGCGAAAGACTTTGTGCTCGGCTCTATTTCAAGCATTGTAAAAGATAAAGAGATCGCCATACCATAACCATTATTCAACAAACCGTACATGTGGCAGGTTTGCAAAGTGTGAGTCCGATGTTGCGATGTCGCATCGATATGCTAGTGCGGTCGCGTAAACAATAGCGTCTGCCGGCGGCAATCCGTGGTCGAGACTGACCTCGGCTGCGGCAAGTGCGATTCTTGTGTCTAGGGGCACTACTTTGGTTTTCTGCAATTGCGCGACGGCGATTAGCGCATCCTCTTCATGCATCTCGCGCCGTATCTTCTTGTAGACCTCATATACGATAATGGCGGGGGTCGCAACTTGGGAGAGATCTTCTAGAAACGACGCATACTCGTCTGCGCGTGGACCATCTGCGAAATACTCTATCCAACCTGAAGAATCGACGATGATCAAACGCGATCTTCCTCCTCGCGGATGCCTGAAGTATCCATTCCCTTCAAAAAGCCTCGAAGTTCCTCAAGGGGTTGGTCGGGCACCAGGCTGATAAGACCTTCGCGGGCGATTACTTGCATCTTTTGGCCCTTTTTGAGCTTAAGGCGCTCTCTGATTTCTTTTGGGATTACGATTTGAAATTTTGAGGACAAGCTTACTTCACTCATCGTTAATATAATCCTCCTACAAATTAACTATCGATATAAACTAAGTATAACTTAATTCGGAACCAATATTAATAAGTAAGTCAATATTTTATAGAGTTCGCGAGCTTGCACACGTTTCTCATGCAGTTCTTCTCGATGCTAAAGGTTTTCGAAAAAACCCGCTTCCTATATAATAAAAGCGCAGGTGAAAATCTGCACAAAGAATCTTAGGCGTTTGAAGCGTTTGAAAAGAATCTTAAGTCTTAGGAGAGAGCCGGGTCGCGCGCCCAGGCCGGTACTGGATGAAAGTTTTGCAGGTTAACAAACTCTACTATCCTCACATCGGAGGCGTTGAAAACGTCGTTCGTATGTTTGTGGTCGGGCTCAAAGACAAGGTCGATGTCGAGGTGCTTGCCGCCAACGAAGCACCGTGCGCCGTCGTCGAACACACCGACGGGGTTAGGGTCACAAAGGTCGCGAGCCTTGGCCGCCTGCGTTCCACACCGATGGCGCCCGGTTTTATCACGGCACTCAAGAAGAGCAAGAGCGACATCTGCCACCTCCACTTTCCGAACCCGACCGGTGAGCTGGCATATCTTATCGCCAAGCCCAAAGGCAAGCTTATCGTCTCCTACCACAGCGATATAATAAGGCAGAAGACCTTGCTCAAGTTCTACCGGCCGTTTCTGGAGAAGTTTCTCGACCGCGCCGACCGGATAATAGTGAGTTCTCCCAACCTTATCGAGAGTTCGCCGTTTTTGCGGCGGGTGAAGGATAAATGCACGGTCATACCGTTTAGCGTGCCGACCGACTGGCTCGCGCTCACACCGCAAATTCAAGCCCGAGCCGATGAGCTGCGCGAGCAATACGGCCCGAAGATAGCGTTCTTTCTGGGCCGGCTCATCTATTACAAGGGCGTCGACTACTTGATAAAGGCGTTCAAAGAGGTAGACGCGAAGCTCATCATAGCGGGTGAGGGAGAGTTAGAGCCGGAGCTTAAGAAACTCACCGAAGAGCTGGGCATCGCGCGCAAGGTCGCGTTTGTCGGCGCCTTGCCGTCAAAAGAGCTGGCCGCGTATTACCACGCTTGCGATGTTTTTGTGTTGCCGTCGGTCGAGTCGAGCGAGGCGTACGGGTTGGTCCAGCTCGAGGCGCACGCTTGCGGCAAGCCTGTGATAAGCACGAACCTGCCGACGGGGGTGCCGTTTGTCAATAAAGACGGCGTGTCAGGCCTTGTGGTGCCGCCTAAGGACGTAGCCGCGTTAGCCGATGCATTAAGCAGGCTCCTTGGGGACGACGCTCTACGCTTGAAGCTAGGGGCTCAAGCAAAAGAGCGGTTCGAGAACGAGTTCGCGATGGATGTCATGATCGAGAGTTTACTCGACGTTTATAAAGAGGTATTACAGGAACGATAGGCACTATGGGGATGGGAAGCATGGGAGAAACGCAGCGAAATGAATAGACGCCAATGGGTTCTGTTCTCTATCTTAAACGACATACTCATCATCAACCTGGCGATTATCGGGGCGTTTTTGATACGGTTCGCCGGGAAACTACCGTACTTTAATTTCCAGGCGTACACAAGCCTCGCCGTCTTTATCACGATCGTGAGCATCGTCGCGCTATACATCTACGACCTCTACGATGTAGAGAAGACCGGCGACGGCTGGGATATCGTCGCGGGCGTCACGAAAGCGGTGACCCTCGCGCTCGTCCTCAACGTCTTCTTGACGTTTTTCAGCGGGTTCTTCTCGTTTCCGCGTCCGGTATTTATCATCTCGTGGCTGCTGCAGATTATTTTGCTGAGCGGTTGGCGTTCCGTGGCCGCCAGGGCGCTTAAGATAAAGTGGCCTACGCAGCGAGTCCTTATAGTCGGTCACGGCGAGCCCGCTTTCGAAGTCGTTAAAGAGCTGAAATCTCGGTCGGCCTGGGGATATGAGGTAATCGGGATGATATGCCCGGATTCCGACCATGTCGGGCACGCGTTCGAGGGGGTCGAGGTTTTGGGGACGCTCGATGAACTGGTGCCGCTGATCCGCTCGCACGGAATAAACCGCGTCATCATAACGTCACCCGTCGCCCACCGCGAGATGCTCGAGGAGCTGGCGTACTCGTCGGCGACGGACGTAAAGCTCGAGGTGATACCGGAGCTTTACGAGATTTACATAGGCAGGGTCGACCACACTCTAATAAGCGACATACCGCTCGTCCAGCTGACCAGAGAGCCGGCGCCGGACTGGGTCTACGCGCTTAAGCGGTTCTTGGACATCGTCGGGGCGGTTGTCGCGCTGGTCGTCGCCTCACCGGTAATGCTCGTTGCGGCAATCGCGGTGAAGCTTTCATCACCCGGGCCGATTATCTATAAACAGGTCCGCGTAGGTAAGCGTGAGAAGCCCTTTGAGGTCTACAAGTTTCGCACGATGGTCGAGAATGCCGAGGCCATGTCCGGTCCGGTGTTCGCGACCGAGGACGACCCCCGGATTACACGGGTCGGCCGCTTTCTCAGAAGATTTCGCATCGACGAGTTTGCGCAGCTGATAAATATCCTCAAAGGCGAGATGAGTTTTGTCGGCCCGCGGCCCGAGCGCCCCTTCTTTGTCGAGCAGTTCAAGGAGGAGATTTCGGGCTACGGCGAGCGCTTCAAGGTAAAGCCGGGTGTTACCGGCCTGGCCCAGATAAACGGTAGCTATACGACGAATCCGCGGAACAAGCTCAAGTACGACCTCATCTACATCTACCACCAGTCGTTATTCCTGGATTTGAAGATTGCCCTGGAGACGATCAAGGTGCTGTTGACGGGGCGCGGAGCGCGGTAGGAGGGCAGCAGGGAGGAGCCGTCTTTTCCGCTTGCCGCTTACTTCCTGCTCCATACTAGCTCTGGATTCTGCAATTGCTTAATGCTATCTTATTTCTAGCGACAGATTGTTTTCTTAGACTACAACCATAACGGACTAGGCCATCGAAGCCGTATAGGAGCACAGGACAGAGCATGAGTAAAATGAGCAAGAAAACCGACCAGGTTTCGACCCCCGAAAAGTTCGATAAATGGATGTTCTACGGGTTCATCGCGATAGTGATAGCATTGCCGCTGGCGATGTCGAGGATTACATTCGATCAGTTCGATATCGCCAAGATACTCTCGCTCCGGCTTATCACATTGTTTATGCTGTTGTTTTGGGTGGGCAAAATGCTCACCGCGCGCAAACCGGAGCTTCGCTGGAGCAAGCTCGATTTTGCGGTCGTCGGTTTCTTGGCGCTCGTCTTTATCTCTACTCTCACGTCGATTCATTTTCCCACGGCGCTCCACGGCAAGTTCAAACGCTACGAGGGGCTCCTGACCTTCTTAAATTACGGAATCATCTATTTTCTCGCGATGCAGACGTTTACCGGCTTCAAGCGGCTTTCTACGTTGAGCAAGGCTATCACCTATACGGGCGCGGTCGTCGCGCTCTACGGGGTCATGCAATATATGGGGGCCGATATATTCAGCTGGGCGACGCTCCCCTTTGAGGAGCGGCGGAGTTTCTCGACCTTCGGCAACCCGGACCTGCTCGGCGGTTTTTTGGTCATGCTGGCCCCGATTGCGCTCGCTGAGTTTTTGCGGTCCAAAGACCTTAAGAGTAACCTGTTGATGGGCGGGAGTCTCTTCCTGATCCTTCTTTGCCTGCTGACGGCGTTTACGCGCGGGGCGTGGCTCGGGGCCGGTGTTGCGGTCGTCTTCTTCGCCATAGTCGCAGGCAAAGCGTTTCTTTCGAATCCCCGCAAACTGCTTACGGTTCTGGCCGCGTTTATCGGGATTTTTATGGTCATAGCGGTGTATTCGGCTACCACCGGCCATGAGGTCATGAACCTGGTAAAGCGTATCCAATCCATCACACAGATAACGGAAGGGAGCGCAGGCTCGCGTATCGAGATATGGAAGGCCGGTCTAAAGATGGTCGAGGAAGACCCGCTCTTTGGCCTCGGCCCCGATACCTTCAGGCTTGGCTCGGAGCGCTACGAGACGCTCAAGTATGTGCAGATGAACCAAGGGAGAAGCGTCGCCGACAACGCCCATAATTATGTCGTGCAGCTGGCGGCGGGCGTCGGCATACCGGCGACCTTGCTGTTTCTCGGGTTTCTCGCGGCGGTCGTTGTTTTAGCAGTCATTTATATGCGAAAACGAGACAGCGAAGAGCGCCTTATCTACGCCGGTTTAACCGCGGCGCTGGTCGGCTATTTCATCCATCTTATCTTCGGTGTCAGTATTTCGGGCAGCACCGGTGTCTTCTGGGTCATCATGGGGGCGCTCATGGCTTCTGTGGGCAAGGTCAGGGTCACCGCAATCATACCTCGGTCAAACATCGACATCTATTTGAAATTCACTATGGCCGCCCTCGTTCTTGTCGCGCTCGTCTCGGCTTATTTCGGCGTGACGATGTATGTCGCCGATGTCCATTACGCGACCGCACTCAAGCTGGCGGGAACCGGTCAATACAATGAGGCGATTGGCCGCTACGAAAAGGCGATCACCCTTTACAAAAACGGCCGGTATTACGATGGGTACGGCATGTTCCTCGAGCAACTGGGAATTTCCCAAAACAATAAGAGCACGCTCGACAAGGCTATAGCGACATATGAAGAGGCTGTACGCCAGGAGCCGCTCGAAGCCGACCATTATATATTCCTGGCGAGCGCTTACAGTAAAAGCGCAGCATCACCAAACGATCCTTCGCTCACACTTGCGGAGCAAGAGCTTAAAAATGCTATAGCTATCAGGCCGAACGCGTTCTCAGCGCGCCTTCTTCTGGCCAACATATATGCCTACCAGTCGAAATACACCGAGGCTATCGAGCTTCTCGATTTCGTGTTGAGTGTCGACGCGGGTAACGAGAGCGCTCTGCGCCTGATGGGGCAAGTCCAAAAGAGCCTGGGCGAGACCGAGAAGGCCAAGGCTGCGTATGAGAGGCTATTGGCTGTCAAGCCCGACGATGCTGAAGCGAAAACCGCGCTGCAAGAGCTGGCAAAGTAGTCATATCTCACGCATCCCCGACGTATTTTTGTTGACACGGATAGACTACGGCCTTAATAATCATTTACGTCCGCCGTAGACAAATGCGTGTCTATTATGTAGAATTCAAGAGAAAGTTCTCATAATCACAAAGTATTGCGGATGAACCAGCAGCTAGGCGGATAGGAGTAGCCGGGAAGCGTGAAAAAGAACAAACTACCTCAAACCACAATCGCACGCCTGCCCATATACTTGCGCTCCCTCGTAATGTTGGCGAACAAAGGTGAGCAGATAGTATCCTCGGAGGGCTTGGCCCAGATAGCCGGGACCAATGCGGCCCAGCTTCGCAAAGACCTCTCATATCTCGGTGAATTCGGCACGCGCGGCGTAGGCTACGAGGTAGACCAGCTCGTCAACGAGGTTTCAAAGTGGCTCGGGTTATTGCGTGACCGGACTGTCATTATAGTAGGTCTTGGCAGGCTAGGCGGCGCGCTCGTCGGATACCAGGGTTTTTCGCAAAAAGGCTTTAAGGTGGTAGGTGCGTTCGACCGCGACCCGGCGATTATCGGTAGTAAAGTCGACGGGCTTCTCGTCCAAAATATCAATGAAATCAACGATTTTGCGCAGAACCTTCCCGGAGGTGTCGATATCGGCATAATCGCAACCCAGGCCCCGTCCGCCCAGGGTGTGGCCAACAAGATGGTCGATGCCGGAGTCCGCGCGATAATCAATTTCGCGCCGATTACCATCGACGTCCGCGACGGGGTTGTCCTGCGCCAGGTCGACCTCTCGGTCGAGCTGCAGATACTCTCGTATTATCTACAAAAGAGATAGCGCCAAGCGGTATTCGCCGCAAGAACGTACCCCGCATGTGCGGTCGCGCCGAGGACTATTTATCCCGCGATTTACATCGATTATCTGCTGGATTATACCTGTATGCTCCTGTATCCTTTAATAGATATGGACACACAAAGACCGGAGACTTTGGCCAATAAGATAAGTGCGGACCTCGCTGAGGCAAAAGAGCGCCTTGCGGTCTACGCTTTTTCCGACCACCGGCTGCTGGCCGAAAGCAAGCGCGTTGTCGACGATACGCCGCTCGCGGTATTGCTCTTCGTCACGGCTAGTCTGGGGACATACCGCTCGGATGAGCTGGTTCCGGTCGGCGCCGGACTGGAGCTGTTGCGCCTGGCGGTAGCGGCGCATTATCCCGGTGAAAAAGCTGACGGGCGCGCCCGGAAGGATTTCCGTCTCGTAAGCGCGGACTATTTTTACGCGCGCGCTATAATTGTCGCGAGCGCGCTCGACAACGGCCGGGTAATCGAGCATATGGTCCAAGCGATAGCGGATGTGGCCACCGAGCATGCTCTCCAGCGCGAGCCGGATGGCGACGACGGCGCAGTCGGAGGTAAGCACGCAAGCCTCTTCAAGGCCGCGGTGGCCGTAGGAGCCCTGTTGTCGGATTGCCCGACCTCGGCCGTGGCGCCGCTCAACGTTTACGCCGAGGCGTTGAGCCGTATCGATGAAGTTGTGCTCAAGAACAACGGCGAGCCGATCGACAGCAAGCTGCCGGACGATGAGTCTCTAACAGAGCTTCGAGCGCACGTACTCCTAAGTCTCGATGATATCCCGTTACCCCAGTCGCGCCTACTCGATGAGCTGGCCTATGAGTAAAACCTACCCGATTCCGCAGCATATTCTTCAAGATTTGGCAGTGGTCGAAAATGAACTCAATAAGGCGGTCTCGGCGGCCGAAGGTGTTCTGGCAGAGGCGTCCACAGCCACCCTCAAGGCCGGCGGCAAGAGACTCCGCCCGGCTCTCGTTTTAATGTCCGGGATGGTCGGCGCATACGACCTTAAGGCGTTTTTACCGGCCGCGGTCGCCTCGGAGCTCATCCATATGGCGTCGCTCATACACGACGATATCTTGGATGACGCCGCGACGAGACGGGGAGTCCCGACGGTCTATTCGCTGTGGGGGGAACGGACCGCCGTAGCGGCCGGCGATTTTCTCTTTGCGACGGCGTTTAAGATATTGGCGCGCTCGGAGATGCGCTCGGTCGAGATAATGGTCAAGGCGGCGCTCGATTTGACACTCGGCGAGTTCGACCAGATGGTGACGGCGCACGTCATCGAGCAATCGTTCGATGATTATCTGCAAAAGGCGAAGCGCAAGACCGCGGCGCTTTTTACGGCGTGCTGCCAGGCCGGCTCTTACCTGTCGGGGGCGCCGGCCGCCGAAATCGACGCGCTCTCACGCTATGGCGAGAATCTCGGCGTAGCTTTTCAGATATACGATGATGTGCTCGATGTGGCGGGCGGTGCGGAAACCGGAAAAGCGCTCGGTGTCGACGTTCGCGACGGCACGGTGACGGTACCGGTCCTCTACGCGCTGGAGCATTTTGGACGCGACAGCCGCTTTGCCGAACTCGTCGCGACGCAAAACCCGAGCGACGAAGAGGTCCGCGAGGCGATTGCGCTCATCGGGCAAAGCGACGCGATATCGAGGACGAAAGAGACGGCGCGCTCCTACGTGGACGAGGCGATTCGCGCACTCGGCGAGCTATCCAACGACGAGGCGGTAGCGGTCTTTACCGGTATCGGCGCGTTTGTCGTCGACAGGTATCATTAATCAACTATAGAGGTGAGGTATGCTTTTAAAAGCGCAATGGGTATTACCGATAAGCAAGAAACCGATTGAAGACGGTGCGGTGGTAGTCGAGGGCTCGAAGATAAAAGCCGTCGGCAAATACAAGCGCCTGTCGGGCAAATATCCGGATGAGGAAGTAATTGATTTCGGTAAGGCGATAATCCTGCCGGGCTTTGTAGACGTCCACACGCACCTGGAATACAGTATCTTCCGGGGGCTGTTAGACGACTTGAGCTATGCGGACTGGAAGATACAGCTGACCAAGAAGAGCGGAGGCTTAAAGAAGGGCGATTGGGAGCTCTCGGCACACATAGGCGCGCTCGAAGCGCTCCAGTCGGGCATTACGACCATTGCCGATATCACCGGCTCCGGCGCCAGCTTGCAGGCGGCAAAAGACGCCGGCCTGCGGGGAGTCATCTATTACGAGGTGGCCGAAATGGACCACACCAAAGTGCCCGGGATAATCGCTGAAGCCGAAAAGACTATCGCCCGGTGGAACGATAAGGTGTCCGGGACCAACCTCACCATAGGGTTCGCACCGCATTCACCCTACACCGTCTCACCCCCGCTCTATAAGAAGGCCTCCGAATGGGCGCGGCAGAACAAGCTCAAGATGTGCACCCATCTTGCCGGCTCCAAAGCGGAGTACGATTTTGTAAAATTCGGCTCGGGTGTTCTTCCAAACGAATACTGGGATTTGGTGGGTTGGGGTGATATTTTGTGGCAGCCTACCGGTGTTAGCCCGGTCAAATACCTGGAGGAGTGGGGTGTCTTCAACGGCGGTGACGTGCTGGCGGTCCATTGCGTCCAGGTCAACGAGGCCGATATCGATATTCTGAAGAAATATAATGTCTCGGTCGCGCACTGCCCGCGCTGCAATGCCAAGCTCGGCATGGGAATCGCACCTCTCCCTAGCTTCGCACAACGCAACCTCAAAGTGGGCCTCGGCACCGATAGCCCGGCCAGCAACAATACGATGGATATCTTTGACGAGATGCGAATAGGGGTATTGCTGCAGCGCGGCGTCAAGGGCTCCTTCGACTTTACCGCGGAGGATTTCGTCCGCATGGCGACACTCGGCGGCGCCGAGGCTATCAATATGGAGCACGAGGTCGGCTCGCTCGATCCCGGAAAGCAGGCCGATATAGCGGTAGTCGACATGTCGCATAGTCACCAGACGCCGGCGCGCGAACCCTATTCGGCGCTAGTATATACGGCCAACCAGGAGAACGTGGTGCTGACCATGGTGGCCGGCAAGGCGCTCTACCGGGATGGCGTTTATGCGACGCTAGACGAGCAAGCGATACTTAAGAAGTCCGAACCTATTCGAAAGCGGCTGAAGCTTGAGTAAGAGGGCTACACTGATTTTTACTTCGAAGCGTTTTGCCCGGGGATGCAGGCGCCCGTTTTAGGGGCGCGACCCGTGCTCTAAAAGCCCTATAATATCTACTAAAACTGCCGGTTGTGCAGCAAGGAAATATTGTACACTTTTTTCACAAGTGGCTCGAAATAGTTGCTTGATTGACGACAAGGCGTTATCATTAAAAACTGGCGGCACAAATTTCTTGCCGCCTATAGCACGGCGCCGATTGTTGAGCGCCGATGCTGTTTAGCTAGTAGAAAGGAGGGTAACTCGATGGGAGACGATTTCTTTGAGGATCAGCCAGTCGAGACTCCCAGTGCGAAGAAAACTCCTCAAAAGAAAAGCGGTTCTGCTAAAAAAGCGCAACCGGGCAAAGCTGCCGGCAAGGGCGGCGGCGCGCAGGACAAACCCGCTGTCGAGGCTGGGATACCCCAGTCCGTAGATTTGGTGTGGACGGTGGCGTTTGTCGTAGTCGCTTTTGTAGTGGGATTTTTTGTCCGTGGGATTTTCGAACCGGCGCCCACCGCGACACCGGGTTTGAGCGAGACTTTCAACACCTCGCCTAGTGTAGAGGGTCTGCAACAGGCTCCGGCATTGACCGAAGAGCAGGCGCAACAGGGCATACCGCAGGGTCATCCGAGTATTGGCGGCGAAACGACGCAGTCAGGCGCCGCGCCGGCCGCGCCGGACGGGTTTATGCCACCCGGAAGTGAAGGCGGCATGGGCGACCTTAAGAGTGATGTCCCGGCAGCCGGAGATTTACCGAGCGGTGGACAGTCGGTAGAGGTTCCGCCGGATAAAAAAGACGGTAGTCCGTAATTGGAACGGCCCGCTCGCGGGCATTGGAACGACAAACAACTAGTGAATTCTGTCGCCGAACGGTTTAATATTGCCGCGATTTTTGCTAAACTTAGAAGGTGACAGGCAGTGTGCTAAAAGCAAAAACCGGCAGAAATAGCGTGCGCTGTTTCTGCCGTCTTGCTTAGGCAATTATAATGTAAGGAGAAGGCGAAAGTGCTTCTAGACAAGAAGAAAGTCAGAACGGTCACAAAAGTTATAGCGGTGTTCATTGCGTTAACGTTTATCTTGATGTACATTCCGACAATTCTTAATATCGCCGACAAGGGCGCAAATACTCCGGCGGCGCAAGACCAGAGTCAAGCAGATATGGCGGCGCAGACCGCGGCTCTCGAGAAGGCTGTTGAGGCGAACCCGAAAGACCTCAACAATTTGATATTGCTCGGCAACGCCTACCACGGCCAGCGGATACACGATAAAGCGATAGACGCCTACACGAGGGCGCTCGAGCTTGACCCCAAAAACGTCGACGTCCGCATTGACAGGGCGACAAATTATTTCTATTCGGGCCAGGTGGATACGGCGACCGCGGAGGGGATAAAGGGAGTCGAACTCGACCCTAAACATGCCAACGCTCGCTTCAATCTAGGCATCTTCTACAGCGCTCAAGGTAAGAACAAAGAGGCTATCGAGTCGTTTAAGGCCTACATTAAGCTTGAGCCCAAAGGTGAAGGCGCAGGCCGGGCTAAGGCTCAAATCGAGGTCTTAGAGAAGGCTGTGAAGTAGGCTATGGCGAAGTATAAGATCCACCCGATTGTGGTGGGTAGCAAGGTCATAGATAAAGGTATCATGACCTACCAGTACAATTACGGCACCGAGTTTCATATCCCGGTTTACGTATGGTATCTCGAAGGCGGCGACCAGAAGATTCTGGTCGATACCGCGCTGATGGGTGTTCTTCCGTCTAAAGAAAGAGAAGAATGCATCGGCGGGAAGATACACACCTTCGAAGAGGGCCTGGCCAAGTGGGGTCTCAAACCCGAGGACATAGATATCGTCATTCACACCCATCTCCACAACGACCACTGCGAAAACGATATCAAGTGCACGAACGCGAAATTCTATATCCACAAACTCGAAATGGAGCAGATTCACGACCCCAAACCGCTCGATTTCCGCTATGAGCTGGATTTCATCGAAGCAATCGAGGAAGCGGGAAGAATAGTTGTCGTCGAGGGTGACGAGATGGAGATTGTCGATGGCGTGCGCGTATTGCATACGCCTTCGCACACCCCGGGCTCACTGACGATCCTGGTCGACACCGAAGAAGGCCTTGCGGCAATCACGGGGTTCTGCGTCATCAATGAGAACTTCGACCCGCCGCCGGCGATAAAAGCGATGGAGATGGAGGTCTTGGCGCCGGGCGTTCATGTAAACGTTTATGAGGCCTACGACCAGGTAATCCGCGTACGCGACCTGGCCGACATAATATTGCCGCTCCATGAGCCGAGCTTTTCTTCGGTCGATACGATCGGATAACAACGGCAGCAAAGTTTAAAGAAACGCCGGCATCCGCCGGCTTTTTTATTCTAGGCGCTCAGCATTTTCTTTAACCGATGCGCGTTTTTGACTGCGAAACCTTGCGCGTCGTTGTTGAAGTATACAAAGACCTCCAGCTGCTGCTCTGCAAACCGTTCGATGAGCCTTGCCCACTTATTCAGCTCGCCTTGAGAGTATTCCGAGCCGTAGAGGACTCTGCCGCCATGTAGCCGTATATAGACGAAGGGCGCAGTTGCTTCGAGCGACGTCTGCCAGGCGGGTGCGTCCGAGATGCAGAAAGCAAGGCCCTTGTCTATAAGGAGCCGGTAAACGTCGTCACAGAGCCAGCTGTCGTGGCGAAATTCGAAGGCATACCGGTAGCCGGGGGGTAGCGATGCCGCAAAATCGCCCAAGCGCTCCAGGTTTAGATGCCAGTTGGCGGGCAGCTGGAAGAGAATCGGCCCCAGTTTCGTCCCGAGCCCGCGAGCATTGTCGAGTACTTTGCGAACCGCGTCTTCGGTGCCGCTAAGTTTCCTGAATTGTGTTATGTAACGGCTTGCCTTTACGGCGAAGGTAAAATCGTCCGGCGTTGCAGCCGACCAGTTGGCGAAAGTCTCTCTTTCGGGTAGGCGGTAGAAAGAGTTGTTTATTTCGACTGTCGAGAAGTGCTCCGCGTAAAAGGCCAGCCAATCGCGCGGTATAACGCCGCGCGGATAGAAGGAACCCTGCCAGTGGCGGTAGCTCCAACCGGATGTCCCGATATGAAGTTTTTTGCGCGTGTGCTCGTCGTGGACTACAGTCTCCGCTGTCATGGTCTTCCCCATATATTGTTTTTACCCAATCAACATCACAGAGTTTGCGATATAGCATGACTGCGGCTTTACTAGGTCGCAACGCTGTGCGACTCGATGTTCTTTTACCGCTGTTACCGATGACGGCAGTTTAACCCTCAGTTAGAAGGGTATTAAGTAGCAGAATGTTGGATTAATCTTTGGCATGGATATGGGAGAAGCAGAAGCCTGGCTCTAGCGTCTACTCGAGGCTGGAGGTCGGGGTGGGAGTTCGTCTATTCAGGGAGCGCGCTTTGTATCGTATAGGGATTGTGACGAGCACGTTCGAGACCGACGGCACGGCTAGGGACCTCTTTGAAGCCGCGGCGCGTGTTGCCGAGGCGAAGGTAGTCGACCCCCTCGAGTTCTCGGTAGAGTTTGACGGGCGCCGCGCGCTAAAAATCGGTACGTTAGACGGTACCTATTTCGATTCTCTGGTCGTGCGGGGGCTCGATTTTCGCGGTGATACCGACTTCCAGTTTGAGATCTTCGAGCTGCTCGACAAGGCGGGAGTCGTCATCGTCAACTCGCCGGCGGCCCTGCAGATCGCCGAGAGTAAGTTCTTGACCAGCTATATACTCCAGGCGCACGGCCTTCCGGTGCCGACCGGCGTAATCGCTCAGACGATGGAACATGCCGAGGGATTTCTGGGCGCGCACGATGATGTTATCGTGAAGCCGATATACGGCTTTCAGGGCTACGGTGTCATCCGGGTGAAGACCTCTACTCGCGGTTCAAGGACGCAGGTCAAACGTATTCTCGATGAGCACAAGGTAGTATATCTCCAGGAATACATACCGAACCCCGGGCGCGACATCCGTGCTTTTGTCGTCGGCGGTGAAGTCGTGGCATCTATCTACCGGTTGGCGCCGTCCGGGCGCTGGAAGACCAACCTTCGTGCCGGGGCTATGCCGGTCGTTTGCGAGTTAACCGACGAGCAACGCGAGCTTGCGGTCCGCGCAAGCAGTGTCCTCGGTCTCGACTACACCGGGGTGGACATCATAGAAGGCCCCGGTGGCGACTGCGTGCTTGAGGTGAACGGCGCACCGGCGTGGGGCGGGATTATGCGGGCGACCGGACGCGATGTCGCCAAAGACATCGTAGAACACATATTGCGCCGGCTTGAAGGCACGCATGCCGCGTGCGACCGGCCAGATGCCACATAGAGACTCGATGCTTTAGCTTGGCAACGGTGATATCCTCAAAGCCTTCCAGTACTGCAAGTTATTTTTAAATATTTTTATGATTTGGCGATTGATTGATGGAAAAAGGGGTAAAAGGAACATGGTTAGATATAGAGCTGCTGGTGTACTACATAGCACTCGTAAGGAATTAGGGCAGCTTGAGCCTGGGAATACAGGACTGACTTAAGTTCACAAACGGGAGGTGAAAGGTATGGCCAAAGAAAAAGGCAAGATGACGGTGAGCGAGGCAGGTCGCAAAGGCGGGATGACAACATCCAAGAAATATGGCCCGGAATTCTATGAAGAGATAGGTAAAAAGGGTGGTGAGACCACCTCGAAGAAATATGGCCCGGAATTCTACGAAGAGATAGGCCACAAAGGCGGCCAAAAAGTAAAGAGACTAATCGAAGAAGGAAAGAAGAGAGTCTAGCCGATACGAACCGCTCAAAGGGCAGCGAGTAGCTGCCCTTTTTTAGGTTACGCGCTGACTCGAAGCTATTTTCGGGGCGGGTTAAGGGGATTTATTCTTGGGTAGAACCTTGAAGAACGGATGCAATCTATCCGGTGCTAGGGCAAGCACTCTGCGGGAGGTGAGGACGGTGCCGGAAGACATAGCAAATAAGGCAGACATGGCAGACCAGGAAGAGACGGAAGAGCAGGGCGACAAGGGCAAGATGACAGTGAGCGAGGCCGGCCGCAAAGGCGGCAAGGCCACCTCCGAAAAATATGGGCGGCAATTCTACGAGGAGATAGGCGAAAAGGGCGGAAAGATAGGGGGGCCCAAAGGCGGGAGGGCGACTAAAGAGAAATACGGGCACGGGTTCTACGAGAAGATAGGCCACAAAGGTGGACAAGAGGTGAAGCGGTTGATTGAGGAGGGAAAGAAAGCGGAGTAATAATTCCTTTACGCCGATTTTTCGCACGGTTCTGACCTGCTAGTATGTCTTTACGGCCTCGCTGTCTGCAGCAGTTGCAGTTTAAGAGGTTTGTACACGGGGTACAAAATAAGTGCCAACGGCTTATCCTAAAGGAGGTGACGCAGATGGCGGAGGAAAAAGGCAAGATGACGGTGAGCGAAGCGGGCCGCAAAGGCGGAAAGACAACCGCTAAAAAATATGGGCGTGAGTTCTACGAAGAAATCGGCCACAAGGGCGGTCAGAAGGTTAAGGAGTTAATCGAGCGCGGCAAGCAAGCGTCACGCTAAGCATACCCGATATCTTTCGCGCATGACACGTTAGAAGTGGCAGCGAGTTGGCTGCCACTTCGAATTATTTCGGCAGTAATTAGGCGTGCAGGCGCCCGGCGGCTGCGAGTGTAGGGTGCTCGCCGCGTTTCGTCGGGCAGGCATCTACGCTGTCTAGTGTTTAGAGACATCTTCGCCAGGGTATTTAATGCGCGAAAGGGGGCGACAGTTATGCCTGATGAAAAAGGTAAGATGACGGTGAGCGAGGCGGGTCGCAAAGGCGGCGAGACGACCTCGAAGAAGTACGGCTCCGAGTTTTACGAAGAAATCGGCCACAAGGGTGGAAAGAAAGGCGGCCAGACCACAAAAGAGAAATATGGTCATGCGTTCTACGAAGAGATAGGACACAAAGGCGGCCAAAGAGTAAAGAGCTTGATAGAGAAGGGCAAAAAGGCTATGTAGGGCTAAAGTCCTGAGCTACGATAAGGTGACCATTCTAAGGTGATTGCGGTTAGGTGAGCGCATGTTTAAAGACAGAGTCGACGCAGGCAAGACCCTCGCCAAGAGGCTGCTCCAATACGAAGATACCGACGCGGTCGTATTGGCTATCCCGCGAGGAGGTGTCGTTGTCGGCTATGAGGTCGCCCGGGCACTCAACCTCAAGCTCGATGTAGTCATCCCGAGAAAGATCGGGGCTCCCGGCAACCCCGAGCTGGCCATCGGGGCGGTAGTCACACGCGACCATCCAATGATAAACCGGACGCTGGTTTCGCAACTTAATATCCCTGCTTCCTATATCGAGAGCGAGATAGAAAACCAGCTGCGGGAGATAGAACGTCGGCGTGAACTCTATCTAGGCGGGCGCCCGCCGCACGGAGTTAAGGGCCAGGTCGTTCTACTCGTCGATGACGGGTTGGCAACCGGCTATACGGCGCTCGCGGCTATCCGGGCCGTCAAGCAAGAAGAGCCCGACAAGCTCGTGCTCGCGGTGCCGGTCGCACCGCGCGATACCTATGAGATGCTCAAGAATGAAGTAGACGAGATAGTCTGCGTCGAGGTCCACGAGCTGTTTTTTGCCGTGGGCCAGTTCTATGAGGTCTTTACGCAGACGACCGACGAGGAAGTCACCGAAATACTAAGCGAGCATCGTTAACGAAACAAAGGCGCCCGTATGTCGTGTAATTTTCAGAGCAGCAGTCGCCATATCGAAGTAGTGCCGCTTGGCGTCGTCGAAGTGGAAACGCTCGATTTTATCGCCGAGGTAATCGCGGAGAATTTTGGAGTTATCGCGGCGATTGTCTCCTCGATACCACTGCCCGAGGCCGCTTTGAGCGCCCGCCGCGGCCAGTACGATGCGAGCCGGTTGCTCAAGCTGATTGAAACGCACCGCCATGGCGACCCCCTTAAGAGCTTGGGTGTCACAAGAGAAGACCTCTTCGCCAAGGACTTGAATTTTGTCTTCGGACAGGCCAGACTAGGTGGATGTTGCGCTGTTATCTCGCTTGCGCGTCTCGGTGCCGAGCACGATGGCCAGGATAAGCGGCGCATAATGTTAGAACGGGTCGAAAAAGAAGCCGTCCATGAGCTGGGCCATACGTTTGGCCTAAAGCATTGCCGCAACCCGCACTGTGTCATGTATTACTCGAACGAGATTCGGGACACCGACAGAAAAAGTGTGCGGTTTTGTCGCGAATGCGGGGTTCCGCAGATATCGTTGACCTAAAGCATGATTGTCAAGCGCTTGCTTTTTGCATAGAATTATACAAGCAGCAAGGTTTAAGGCAGCGCTTGTTTGGGAAGAAATAGTTGTTACGAAAACCTTTTGTAACTCAATCACAAGTTTGCTTTTTGTTTTGCACAGCGATATAGCGCTAAATAGCAACGGAGTTTGGCTGGGCTTTCCGTGTGGTATAAGCGTGTTGAAGCGGTTTAGGCTTACTATTTTGGAGGTGGCGCGCGTGGATTTAAAGATCGAGAGCAAAGAAGTCGAAGGTGTAGGCGTTATAGTCCTCGAGGGAGAGGTTGACGTATATACCGCTCCAAAGTTGAAGAGCAGACTCATCGATATCGTCGACGAAGGGAAATTCAATATTATCATCGACCTCCAAAAAGTGGAGTTCATGGATAGCTCGGGTTTGGGCGTCCTCGTCGGCGGTCTTAAGCGGGTCAAATCCCATCAAGGGTCGATTCTATTGGTCTGCACCCAGGAGAACATCCTGAAGATATTTAGGATTACCGGGCTGGTCAAGGTATTCCCGATTTTCTCGTCCGAAGAAGAAGCTATTAAAAGCATCCAAGGGTCGTAATAAGTGGCCCATTTCGACCAACCTACGTTAATCACAATACCGGCCAAGCCGGAGTATGTTAGTGTGGTGCGCCTTGTCGTGGCCGCGTTCGCGGACTTGCTCGACTATGATGGTGATGCCGTCGAAGACATCAAGCTAGCCGTCTCCGAGGCTTGCACCAACGCTATCCTCCATCTCCATAAGCAGGCGCCCCCGGAGAAACACCTGCTGACGATGAGCGCGTATACCAAAGACGAGCACATGCTAATCGACATAATCTATTTTGTCGGCGAAGGCGCGGACGCCGAGTTCGCAAGCCGTCAACTCCATGAGCGCGATTTAGGGATGAGTATACTGTTGAGCATGATGGACAGAGTAGAGATTGCGAGGGCGAACTCGGACGGCATCGTCATAAGGCTTACGAAGAACATCCCGGCCCAACACCCTTAAATAGCGCACGACCCCGTGTCACCTTCAGAGTCCTAGACTTCGACGAGTGCGGTTGTTACTATATTATTTAGAGGAAGTAGATGATTTTAGGTTTAGGACCCACCGAATTAATATTCATATTGGCTCTTGCGTTGATTATCTTTGGACCGAAGAGGTTGCCGGAGATGGCTAGGTCTTTGGGTAAAGCGTTGCAAGAGTTAAAGAAGGCATCCCAAGGGATTCAAACCGCGGTTCAAAAAGATCTGGTCGAGCCCATCAGCACGCTGGGCAAAGAAGATAACGGGGACGGCGAATCGGCATAATCCTCGATGCGTTCACTGTTGTCACGGTTTGGAGGTTTCGTTTTTGAGCGACGTTGAGATGTCCTTCTTGGAACACCTGGATGAATTTCGGCGCAGGCTGATATCGTCCTTTTTGGTCTTGGTAGTTGCGACGCTTGCCTGCTATATCTTTTTTCAGCCGATACTCGATTTCGTCAAGTCGCCGCTGCCGGGCGAGTTAAGAGACCTCCAGTTTACAGTCTTCGGTTTCATGCAGGTCTTTATGGTCCGTTTTAAGCTGGCGATTATCGGCGGCTTCATCGTTACGTCACCATATATCATATACCAGGTGCTCGCATTCTTTGCGCCGGCTTTCCACGAAAAAGAGCGAAAATACGTTTTCACGGTATTGCCGGTCATGGTAGCGCTCTTCTTTACCGGTGTGGCCTTCGCTTTCTACGTCGTTCTGCCTGCCGCGATAGCCTGGCTTTACGGCCAGGGTCAAGGCCAACTCGAATTTCTTATGAAGGCCGACGATTATATCGGGTTCGTCTCCCTCTTTTTGATATCTTTCGGGGTGGTCTTTGAGACCCCGCTCGTCATTGTGCTCTTGATAAAGCTCGGAATAGTCGACCGCCGCAAACTCCGTGAGAATTGGCGAATCGCCTATGTAGCGAGCTTCGTAATCGCGGCGATGGCGACCCCGGACTGGAGTATCGTCAGCATGAGCATACTCGGCGTCGTCCTGGTCCTTCTCTTTGAGTTGAGCATGCTCTTTACGCGGTGGTTGTAGTGCACGAACTCGGGTTGACCCAGAGTATACTCGAGATAGCGCTCGACAACGCCGCCAAAAACGAGGCCGGCCGCGTCCTTAAGGTCAAGGTCGTGGCGGGTGACCTAACAGGCGTCATCGACGAATCACTCCGATTCTACTTCGACTATCTGGCGCGCGGCACCGCCGTGGAGGGCGCGGAGCTCACCATCGATCACCCACCGGCGATTGTGAAATGCGCGTCGTGCGGGGTAGAGAGCCGGGTCGCCGCGGGACAGGTATTTGCCTGCCCCAGGTGCGATGCGCTCACGGTCGAACTGCTCTCGGGCCGCGAGTTCTACGTCGACTCGATTGAGATTGAATAAACAGGGACGTTGGTTCACTTGTTCACTAAAGCCAATAGTCGTTGACTTTTTTCGGGGCCAAGCGCTGTGCTATTAGAAAAGAATATATTTTTGCTGAGAAACCGACTACGCAGCGCTTAAAGCCCGTAAGCTATAGGCGGAAGGGATATATCTTGGAGATAAAAATCATGCAGGACGTTCTTGCCGCCAATGAAAACATGGCGGAAGAGAACGCCAAGCTCTTTGGGGATAAGCGCGTGTTGGTCGTAAACCTTATGGCCTCGCCGGGCGCCGGCAAGACGAGCTTCATCCTGCGCTCGATAGCCGCGCTTCGCGATGATTACAGTATCGCGGTCATCGAGGGGGACCTCGCCTCCAAGGTCGACGCCGAAAAGATAAAAGCGCATGGGATACCGAGTATTCAAATAAACACGGGCGGCGGCTGCCATCTCGAGGCGAGCATGATACGCCAGGCGGCGGGCCACCTCGACCTCGACGAAGTAGACTTCCTTATCATCGAAAACGTCGGGAATCTGGTCTGCCCGGCCGATTTTACCCTGGGCGAGTCGGTGCGGGTCTTAATTCTCTCGGTCCCCGAGGGTGATGACAAGCCGCTCAAATACCCGTTTATCTTCAAGGGGAGCGACGTTCTTATCGTAAACAAGGTGGATATGCTGGAGCTGACCGATTTCAACATGGAGCGCCTCGAAGACGTCGTCTTAAGCCTCAACCCCGATGTCAAAATAGTGCCGCTCTCCTGCCGTACCGGCGACGGTTTCGACGAGTGGATAAGCTGGATAAAAGAGCGCCTCGAAGTGATTGTCCGCCGTTCTTAGCGTGGCGTAATCACTCGCAGACTCCCGTGACTTTTAATACTCAGCCAATGGCGACGTCGCCGGCCGGAAATCCTCTTATTGCTCCTTTCTTAAAAAAAAGCTATAATTGGTATGTTAATATGTTATTTATCCTGTAATACCAGGCTTTTTTGAAAGGACACTTGTGAGCGATAGGATACGCTTGACACAATTCGCGACGAAGAGCGGCTGAGCCGCCAAGATGGGTCCGGGGGACCTGAAACAGGCGCTAAGCTGGCTGCCGCCGGAGGAGGCCGAAGAACTGCTTGTCGGCTTCGATACCTCCGATGACGCCGCCGTCTATAAATTCGATGATACCTACGCGCTATTGCAGACGGTCGACTTTTTTCCGCCCGTCGTCGACACGCCGTATCTCTTTGGCCAGATATCCGCGGCGAACGCGTTGAGCGACGTCTACGCGATGGGCGGGAAGCCGCTGACCGCGCTCAACCTCGCGGCGTTCCCGTGCAGCCTCGGCCTCGACCACCTGGGAGAGATACTAAAAGGCGGGCACGACAAGGTCAAAGAGTCGGGTGCGGTCATTGTCGGCGGGCATACGATACAAGATAATGAGCCCAAATACGGGCTTTCTGTGACCGGTATCGTTCGCTTGGATGAGGTCGTCACCAACAGCAACGTCAAAGCGGGGGATGTCCTTGTCTTTACGAAACCGCTCGGCATGGGGATTCTCGCGAGCGCCCTGAAGCGCGGCGTAGTCACTGAAGACGACATCATGCCGGCCATCGAGTCGGCCGCGATGCTCAACCGGGCGGCGGCGGAAGCGATGATGGAGGTCGGCGTCAACGCTTGCACCGATATCACCGGCTTCGGACTCCTCGGGCACTTGAAAGAGATGATAGCCGTAAACGGGCTCAAAGCGACTATTGAGGCTCAGAAGATTCCGCTCTGGGAACTGGCGATAGAGATTGCTATAAAGGGGATTATCCCCGGCGGTGCGCGGGACAACCAGGCGTACCTGGGTGACTCGGTCGTCTTCAAGACCAAGACCGCCTACCCGCTAGAGATGCTCTTCGACCCGCAGACCTCCGGAGGCCTGCTCATAAGCGTTCCCGGGGCTAAGCTCCAAGCTCTGCTCGCGGCGCTCGAAACGCGCGGGGTCGCCACGAGGGCGGTCATCGGCACCATCGACGAGGGCGCGCCGGGCATCATTGAGGTTGTGTAGGCGCAACATCCACATGAACGCCCAAGCCTATCTTTATTTGAATTTGAAATTTCCGCGAAAAATCTATTTAGTAAATTAAAAAGTAAAGACCTGACCCCTTTTTCTTTTATTTGATTTGAAATTTCCGCGCAAAACCTATTTAATCGTATTAGATACATTAATGTTTCACCCGGCGCGAGCCTGCGCCGATGTTACCCGTATACCGATGTCAAATCATTTCGAGCGCTGTGGAGTGAACCTATTTGTCTAAGAATAAATATTTAAGGCAGTTGCCCAAGGTCGACGAGCTTCTCGATTTTCCCGAGGTGAAAGAGCTTTCGGCGGCCTATCCGAGACCCCTTATAGTGGAGGGCGTGCGCAAAGTCATTGATGATAAGCGCGGGCTGATACTGGCCCTCTCCGAAAAAGACCTGGAAGAGATCGACCTGTCGGTGACGTCATACTTGAACGAACTCGACGTGTGGCTGAGGCAGCAATACGCGCTCAGCCTGAAGCGGCTCATAAACGCGACGGGCGTCGTCATCCACACCAACCTCGGCCGCTCCATATTGAGCAAATCGGCTCTCGAGGCGGTCGTCAACGCGGCTTCCAACTACTCGAACCTCGAGTTCGACCTGGAGAAAGGCGCGCGCGGCTCCCGTCACAGCCATATAGAGAAAATCCTGGTCAAGATAACCGGAGCCGAGGCCGGCATGGTCGTCAACAACAACGCCTCGGCGGTCTTCTTGGCGCTGACCGCGCTCGCCGCCGGCAAAGAGGCGATAGTCTCGCGCGGCCAGCTAGTCGAAATCGGCGGCTCGTTTCGCATCCCCGATGTGATGAGCCAGAGCGGGGCGATAATGCGCGAGGTCGGCACCACCAACAAGACCTATATCCGCGACTATCGCGCGGCACTCACAGAAGAGACCGCGCTTCTACTTAAAGTCCACACCAGCAACTTTAGAATCGTCGGGTTTACGCACGAGCCGTCGCTTGAAGAGCTGGTCGAGCTTGGGCGCGAAGTCGGCGTGACCGTCATGGAGGACCTGGGAAGCGGTGTCCTCATCGACCTGTCGCGCTACGGCGTGGAATATGAGCCGACCGTCCAGGAGAGCGTGCGCGCCGGCGTCGATATCATCACTTTCAGCGGCGATAAGCTTCTCGGCGGCCCGCAAGCCGGACTCGTCGTCGGCAAGGCCGAGTACGTCGAACGGATGAAAAAACACCCGCTCGCTCGCGCGGTTCGCGTCGACAAGATGACGCTCGCGGGCATCGAGGCCACGCTCATGGAGTACCTCGATATGGAGAATGTCTGCACGAAAAACCCGACGCTTCGCATGATAACCTCCCCGGCCGAGGAGCTTAAAGCGCGGGCTAAGAAGATAGCGCGGCTCCTCGCCTCGAACTTGGGCGAGGCTTTTACCGTCGCAACGGAGCCGGAGACTTCGAAAGTCGGCGGCGGCTCACTTCCGCTAGCCGAGCTCCCCACAACGGTCGTCTCGATCACGACCAGCGCGACCAGCGCCCACCGGCTGGAAGAGATGTTGCGCGCGAACGAGCCTCCCATCATCGTGCGAATCAAAGAAGACGCGGTCCTGCTCGACCCGCGAACCATCCAAGAGGGTGAAGAGCGCGAGATACTCGACGCGCTCAAGCGGGTGGAGGCAAGATGAAACCATTGATTCTGGGAACCGCCGGCCATATCGACCACGGCAAGACGACGCTCGTTAAGGCGCTCACCGGCATCGATACCGACAGGCTCGAAGAAGAAAAGAAGCGCGGTATCTCCATTGAGCTGGGGTTCGCCCAGTTCGAGCTGCCCAGCGGCCAAAAGCTCGGCATAGTCGACGTTCCCGGCCATGAGCGTTTCGTCAAGAATATGCTGGCCGGTGCGACCGGTATCGATATAGTCCTTCTCGTTGTCGCGGCCGACGACTCGGTCATGCCGCAGACCGAGGAGCATCTCGCTATCGTCGACCTTCTAGGTATCAAGGAAGGCGTCATCGCGCTGACCAAAGCCGACCTCGTCGATGAGGACTGGCTTCCCTTAGTCGAAGAAGAAATAAGAGGCGCTATCTCAAAGACCAGCCTCAAAGACGCGCCTATCGTTCCGGTCTCGGGCAAGACCGGCATGGGTTTGGAGCGGCTTAAAGAGGTAATCGATGAGATTGCCCGGAACATATTGCCGCGCAAAGACAAAGCCCCGTTTCGCTTGCCCGTCGACCGGGTTTTTACGATGTCGGGCGCGGGGACCGTGGTCACCGGGACGCTATGGTCGGGTGAGATACACCCCGATGACAAGGTGCACGTCTATCCCGCCGACAAAGAGGCGCGGGTACGAAATGTGCAGGTACACGGGAGCAAAGAAGGCACCGCTATCGCCGGACAGCGCGTCGCGCTCAACCTCGTCGGTTTGGAAAAAGACGATATCGAACGCGGTGACGTCGTGCTGGCGCCGGGCTTTCTGACGCCGTCGTTTATGTTTGACGGGCAATTCAAGTTGCTCGAGAGCGCTTCCAAGGAACTGAAGAACCGCACGCGCGTCAGGGTCCACCACGGCACCAGCGAGGTGCTCGGCCGAATCGTGCTGACCGACCGCGAGGTCCTGAAACCCGGGGAAACGGCCTTTGTCCAGTTGCGGCTGGAGCAGCCGGTCATCCCTAAATATAACGATAATTTTGTCATCCGCAGCTACTCGCCGGTCCAGACAATCGGCGGCGGAAGGATTCTCGACAGCCACCCCGTAAAATTCAGGCTGGCGCAAAAAGATGATTTCACGCACCGTTGCGAGATATTTTTAATTGGTGAGAGCGTCGATGTCATTCGCCTCTACCTTACCGAAGCAGCCGGTTTTATGACCGAAAAGCAGCTATGGGTCCGCTCCGAACTCGATGAGGAGAGTGCAAGAGAAGGTCTCGGCGCGCTCAAAGAGAGCGGGGAAGTCTTCGTGATGACCATCGACAAGAGCGACAACTATATCCTCAAAAGCAAGTTCGATGGCCACATCAAAGCGTTCGAGGCTTTCCTAAACGATAATTTTAAGAAAAACCCGCTAAATCCGTGGATGAGCAAGCAGCTTGTGAGGTCGCAGCTCTTCGACTGGATGTCCGACAAGGAGTTCGACGCTTTTGTCGCCACCGCGATGGCGTCCGGCAAAGTGGTCGTCGATAAAGCCCAGGTAGCCCATGCCAAAGCGCAGGTTACAGTCGGTGCCGAGGATGAAAAGCTCATCGAGCGGCTGACCAAGGCCATAGTCGACGGAGCTTACGGGCCACCCGAGACGACCTGGCTGGCAAAGGAGTTCGGGGTCGACCAGAAGAAGCTCAATTCGCTCGCCGACCTCCTTACCAGGGAGCATAAGTTCGTCCGCATCGCCCCGAATATGTACTTCGAAGCGGCCTTAATCGAGAAAGCGAAATCCGATATCAAGAGTAATTTCAGCGGTAAACAGATTAGCCCCTCTGACGTGCGGCAACTCTTTGATACCTCTAGAAAATATGTCATCCCTCTGCTAAACTATTTTGATATGACCGGTGTTACGCGCCGTGTCGGGGACTCGAGGATAGTCCGGTAGATAAAAGTATCGTATGTAATGTTGTTGCCGTTGGTTGTCGATGAGTTCAACGGCGACCTCTTCTTGGAGGTGGATTGGGCCTGGTGGCTCAGCTGGTCTTCAACACCAGTCGGCCGGGTTAATCCTCGGTTGGTGGGTTCGATTCCCACGCACCTCCGCCATATATAAACAGCTTAATTAAGCTGCGGAAATATGAAAACGCCAGAGCAAGAATCTGGCGTTTTTACTTATTCTTCTAATATTCTTCTAATATTCTTCTAATGAAATGCTAAATTTCTTCTAATAAAGGCCTACTCGTCGAATATTGCGGAGGATGCTTTAGCGGCACTTTCTATATGTGTTTCGGGCAGTAAATGGCCGTAGATATTCATCGTGGTTTGGATATCGGCATGACCCAGGACTGATTGAATAACCTTAACATGCTCGCCCTTGGAGATCAGAAGGGAAGCGAAGCTGTGTCTTAAATCGTGGAAGCGCATTGGCTTTTCAATACCGGCATCCTTGACAGCTTTTTTAAATTGCACTTTAGTTACATGCCCACCACTGACGATGCCGCCTTTTGGTGTACAGAATACTAGGTCATACTGGGAAGCAGGTGCGTTTAGTTTATGGTTTAGAAGCACCGAAAGCAGTCTATTATCCATGGCTAGAACTCTAATACTCTTCTTAGATTTGGGATCGCTAAATTCACCTCTAAATACCGAGCGACGAACAAAGATAAGCTTCTTTTCAAAATCGATATCACTCCATTTTAGGGCAAGGATCTCACCACGCCGCATGCCAGTCATGGCCGCGACCGTAAAAAGCGTTCGCCAGGGCTCTTCAGTGACCTCGAGAAGAGTTCTAATCTCGGCAGGCGTGAGGATACTGCCTTCTTTATGTACTACCTTAGGTCCTTCTATATTTTGAGCTGGATTGTGCTTAAGGTAACTAAGGATAACCGCTCTCTTAAATACTGCCTTGAGCACGATAAGAATGGTTTTTACGGAACTCGATGATAACTTGCCCTTCTTGATCTCAGCGGAAATAAACTTCTGAATCATAGCCGGTGCGATATCGCTTAACTGGTATTGGCCAAAATAGGGAATTAGATAACAGGACTTCCCCCAAAAAACCCAGTTAAAAAACACAGACCCACTGGTAGATAAGGATAAAACGGCGTTTTGAAAGTGTCCGCGACCGTTTTTTGCAAAAATGGGGGTACTTTTTGCAAGCTCTGGAGAAAAGATAACCTCCTCTGGTATAACTTGTTTATTGCTGATAAACCAAGCGATATCAAAGGAGGCATATATGGATTATAGCAAAACAGCCAGAAAATTAAGGGCAAGAATAGGAATATTTTCGGGGGAACTTTCTAATGGCCTACCTTTAGCCGAACTTCCGCAGTTAGTAGACAAACGCTGCCCCAAACAGGGCGTTATCCAGCAAGGATAGAGAGTGACTAAAATGCGTGTAGTGCCTACGGGGTAATGTCGTAG
>JASEGT010000027.1:0-278 GCA_030018005.1 Actinomycetota bacterium | reverse complement strand
AGAACTTCGGCGGCTCTTTGATCTTTAGAGCAGTAAATATCTCTTTTTGAGTGGCGGTGATTTCAGTCCGCTGTAGCACTTGGCCTGCAGGACCGGAAAACTCGCCAAGGTGCATGCGATTGAGTTCTGTTTTGATTGTTCTCCAGGTCTTCTTTGTTTCGATTTCAGCTATTCGAATGATAAGCAGAGCTAGAAAGCACAGGGTAACATGCGCTCGTATGCGATCCTCTTTTCTGTGGTGAACGGGGCGAAGCTCAAGGGTATGTTTTAGATCTTTA
>JASEGT010000026.1 GCA_030018005.1 Actinomycetota bacterium | reverse complement strand
CGGTATATGAATCAGTAAATTCATGTTTGCTGATTTTTTTGCCTTTTATATAAGCTTTTTTGATGAAAGCTTGATTAAACATTCTTCTTGTCTGGGGTAGCGCCATTCTATAACCCTCGTGACAATTCGAGGCGATGGCAAGAATCAGCTCGAAAATTTTCTCGGCCCTAGTATCCTTTGCGTCGAGTTTTGATAATTTGTCTTCAGCATCAGCCAGCTCTTTGGCAATTCGTTCTTGCTCTTTTCTGTAAAGTGCAAAAGGCGTACTCAAGAGACTATTTGAGCGCAACTTAAGTCGTAGCCAGATTTTTGAAGCGCTCTTAAATTGTGAGATAATAGAACATCATGAATTACAACGACCGCTCCCATCCGTTTTGGTTCTAGGTTATTATGGACAGGAACCATTACACATGATGCTAGCAATTGATGATATAGACGAGATATTGTGGATTATTACGGTTTATAAGCCATCTCTTGAAGAATGGCTGGATGATCATAAAACTAGGAGGCAGAAATGAAGTGCCCAGTCTGTGGTGGTGTAGCAAAACGAGGCATCACCAACTTACCAATTGAATTAGAGACCGGTCTTTTATATGTAAAGCATGTCCCGGCAGATATCTGCGAGCAATGCGATGAGGTCTTCATTCCTGATGACGTTGCGGCTAAGTTAGAAGAGATTGTTGCTGTAGCCAAGAAGCAAAAAGTTGAAATTGAAGTAGTTGATTATCAAGGTGCTGCTTAGCGCTAAAATATAACGACTAGCTTTCCAGTCTAGCCTGCTGGTGTATTATAACAGCTCAGCCACATATTTCACCAACCTCTCTAATAGTTCAAGGTTTGAATAGTGTCCACGGAGGACTGCAAATCTATTGCCTTGTGAAAAGCCCTTTCGCAAGGCAGTTTTTGATTGGTTAGAGGTCTAACAGAGGAAGTATTCGAACCCGTAGTGAAATATTCGCGTTCTTCAGAGTGGTCTCCATGTTATGCTAGGTTGCATGGGCGACAACGTCTGCGCGCTCCGTCTGCAAATAGTATCGTGCAAACTCAACGATAAGGATGGAAATAGAAATGAATGAAACGATCGAACCGAACAAGAAGGCTGTTCGCGAGATTAGAATCAATCCGATTGTGCCGAGTGAAAGCGTGCTCGTGGCTACGGCGCGCAGTATGCGCCCCAAAAAGGAAGAACCGCCCGTGCCGCATGATACGCGAGCATATGTTGAGACTTGTCCTTTTTGCAGAGGAAATGAAGGCATGACGCCGGAATCGATCACTCGGGTCCCCTCAGAAGGTGACTGGAAAATGCGCATCGTCGAGAATCTCTATCCGATTCTCGACGATGATAACGAAAACCCGAATTTCGCATTCGGGCTGCAACATACAATGAACGGATACGGCCGGCATGAAGTCGTCATCGACCACTCTTCGCACGGGATTCGTATTCATGAAATGACCGAGGAGCATCTTAGCCTGCTTTTTGCTACCTACCGGATGCGAATGGAACAGCTTTATAATACGAACCCGCGCATCAAGAACGTGCTGGTGTTCAAGAATTTCGGTCCGGCCGCCGGCGCCAGCATCGCGCACACGCACAGCCAGATAATCGCAATGACCGTCGTGCCCGATAATGTGCAGGCGGAAGTCAGAAACAGCTCGGCGTTTTTTGAGGCTAATCATCACTGCATCTTCTGTAGCCTAATCGATGAGGCGCTGACATTTGAGGCGACGCTTTACGACAAGGACTCTGGAGAAATACGGCGAAAAATAAACGTCGGGCAATTTGTCATCGAGCGCAGCAAGCGCTTTATAGCGATTAAACCCTTTGCGAGCAGGTATGAATGGGAAGTGCAAATTCTTCCCCTCGGGCATCAAGCCGACTTTCTTGAGGCTAATCCCGAGCATCTTGCGGACCTTGCCTGGATTTTCAGAAGGACGATGGCGCGGCTTAACGCGGTCTTGGGCGGAGCGCCGCAATATAATTACTTTCTCCATTCAGTTCCGCACGGCCAAGAGTACGATGATTGCGCGCCGTCGTTCCATTGGCATATCGAAATATGCCCGCGCACCAGCATTCCAACCGGGTTTGAACTAGGATCGGGACTTTTTGTCAATACGATCTCTCCTGAAGATGCAGCCGAGCGCCTTCGGAGCGCAACATTTGAATAGCAGGAATTTATGTTCTAGCGGTAGTTGATTATGCCGGATATGAGGAGCTTGTCATGAAGTTATGCCGACGACTATTACGCGTCGATGCAGCACGATTATGTTTAGTGGCAGCGGCCCTAATGTTGATAGCTCTGCTCATCGTAGGCTGCGGCTATTCGCCATGGTCGAGAGGCCAATATCAGCGAAGCGTGGCGCTGCCCTATGAATTCGACGACCTTATCCAAGAGCTGCGTAAATCCAAATATGAGATAATAATGGATAACAACTCAAGTCTGCCGATCTTTTCGGTGCAGGGTCAGGTTGTGCTCTTGGATGACGAAAGAATCGAGGTATATGCTTACAAGAACGAGCGGATTGCGAACCAGGCCGCGACCACCATCTCTGCTGATGGATTCTCAATAACGTTTATTACCGATACAGGTGTCCACGGTGCGCGCGAAATCGATTGGGTCGCGGCACCGCATTTCTACAAAAAGGGTAGTCTCATCGTTCTTTACGTTGGCGACAAGCAGGATATCACAACTCTTTTAGTTAAGATATTAGGTACGCAATTCGCTGGCCGTTAACTGCGGTCTTCCGGCGTTGTTCTAACCCCTGAGCTGCTATCTCAGGAAAATATTTTCCTGAGATAGCAGCTGCAACCTTACCGTTGCTCAGACATGTATTTTATCAACTTCGCCGGCAATTCAAAATTTGGTCTAACTGAGACCTTTTTCTAGCGCGGTTTCTCAAGCGCGAGTGTAGACTAAAAGTTTAAGTGTGTAGATTCAACAACCGATATATTGAATACTTTCATTTTAATAGTGAAGAAAAGGCTGGAATTCTTGGGTGAATCAAGCTCTCGCTTGGAAGAAAAGAAAATCAACATCTTAGTTGTCGAGGACAGCGAAACTCAAAACGTGTGGCTCCGACAAATTCTGGAAAAAAACGGTTATCAAGTTTCAGCCACCTACAATGGCAAGGAAGCCTTGGCCGTGATTGCTGAGAATGAGCCGGCTCTCATTATTAGCGATATTCTCATGCCGGTGATGGATGGCTACGAATTCTGTAAAATAGTCAAGATGGACCGCAATCTTAAAGATATCCCTGTTATCCTCCTCACTTTACTTGACAACCCCAAGGACATCATCAAAGGGCTAGAATGTGGAGCGGATTATTTTATGACAAAGCCCTGTGATGAGAAGAACCTCCTCGCCCGTGTCCAGCATATTCTCAAGAGTTTTCGAGATCGCGAACCCGAAGAATCGTTGGCGGCTGTTGAGGTGTTTCATGGTGGGCAAAAATACAATATTAGCTTGGGTAGCCAACAAATAATCGACAATCTTTTGTTTGCCTATGAGATAGCGATTCAAAGAAATCGGGATTTAAGGAAAGCGCAGGAAGATCTGAGGGCGTTTACTGAACATCTTGAGGAAAAGGTAAAAGAAGAAATGGCCGCTTTCGTAGCAGAAAGCACTGAGCGAAAGCGTGTGGACGAAGAGCTTCAGTTTAATCTTGAGAAACTGCAGAGAACATTTCAAGAAACAGTTCATGCTCTCGCGTCCGCCTCAGAGAAGAGGGACCCGCATACTGCCGGTCATCAGCAGCGTGTAGCTGAGCTTGCTTGTGGTATAGCCAAGAATATGGGCTTGCACGCGGACCAGATCGAGGGCATTCGTGTGGCCGGCCTACTTCATGATATCGGCAAGGTATCGATACCCGCTGAGATTCTAAATAGGCCGGGAACACTGGCTGATATAGAGTTCAGCATAATCAAGAATCATCCTCAGCATGGATTCGATATATTGAAAACCATTGAATTCCCTTGGCCGATTGCGCAAATCGTAATTCAACATCACGAAAGACTCGATGGTTCCGGATATCCATTGGGTTTGCTCGGCGATAGGATTCTGCTGGATGCTAGGATCGTGGCTGTGGCCGATGTCGTCGACGCCATGATTTCTCATCGGCCGTATCGACCAGCCTGTGACTTAGACGTGGTCCTAGCGGAACTCAACGACAACAGGGGCGTACTCTATGACCTCGAAGTCGTTGATGCTTGTCTGAAGTTATTCGAGAATAAGAATTCAAGATGCGCTTAAGTAATTAAGCGCCGCCACGTTTCATTTGTTACCGTATTGTGGCTTCAGCCATAGAAGAATCGACACCTCGCGCTATTTTTCGCCTTTTTGCAGGCGTTCTTATCGAGAAGCTTTTTCGAATGCGGATAGCTTTTGGGGAAACCTCGACCAGCTCGTCCTTTCCGTAGTTGCGCATGTGGCTGTTACTGTTGGCATAGTAGTCGCACCCGGCCCTCTATAATTCATCATATCCATATCCATATCCATATCCATATCCATATCCATATCCATATCAATATCCATAACCTATACTATTATCATATGTTAGTCGTAGCATGAGCTTTAGGAGATGGGATGGAGCGCGAAAACCGGCGCCTGTACGCACTGTTGCTTCTTATATTTCTAGCGATCACCGCCCCTGCGGCGATTTATGTTTATCAGTTTCTGTTTCCGGCCTACGTTGCGTCTAAAGCAGCCGATGAGTTTTTGGGCGCGCTTCGTGATAATGACCTAAAAGCCGCTTTCCAGCACGTTTCCTACTTCGATACAAACTCGGACGTAAGACCTTATATCTCCTACAAGGAAGCGGAGGAGCGCTGGGTTGCCAGGGTCGGCAAACTTAGAAAAGAGGGAATTTATCTAAAATCCTATAGCGACATAAAGACGTGGACCGACGATGCCTATCCGGTAGGCGAGGTAAACGTCACCATAGTCGAAGACGGCCGTGCGAACACGTATCGAGCGTCGATACATTTCTCGCGGCTCCACGGAAAGATGAAAATCCAGGCCATTCATTCGCCTTCTTACGACGGCGCATTAGATGGTTTTGAGGGTGCGATAAGCGGGAACTTGATGCCCGAAGAGGGCGAATACAACTAAAACGGAGGCTATCGAGCCAGCGAACCTCTCCCACAGAGGTCTATTAGGCTAGGGTGCGAATCGGTGTTGAACGGGTAAGACCGCGATGTATTGTGCGATTATGGACAGCCATAGGGGACTGATTGCATGCAACGAAAAGGAACAGCTATCATAATCTTGCTCCTCGTTCTTTTGTTGGGTATGCCCGCTTGCAGCGCTTATAAAGCGCCTTCTCAGGCCCAGCGCGACGACCTCCAATCGGTGCTCGACGAGTATCTTCGCGAAGAAGCTCGACTCAGGCATTGGCGCGTCCTCGATACTCAGGTGACTTGGGCCTCCGAGGCCGCTACCCGCGATGAGGTCGCGGCGGTCTTTAGAATCGCAATAGTTTATCGCATCGATTACAAAAGGGCGGAAGACGCACCCGCGCTCAAAGGCCAACTCCGTTTTATGCGCGACCACGAAGCAGAGCTATCGGCGTCTCAACTTGAGCGCGCCAGGGAAAATATCGAGATGTGGCGGCACGACCTCAACGAGTACATATCAACAGACCAACATGGTTTCTCCATAGTCAAAGTGACGGGAAAGTTAGACTCAAAAGGCCGGCTCATACGGGATTCCGTCGAGTATTACCTTGAAGGAGACGGACCAGACGGGAAGGGCATCGCCTATTATCCCTACAATCTAAAAGACATCCCCACATCGCAAGAGGTCGAAAGGGACTCATACGAGAGCATGAAGGAGATCGTCGGTTTTGCGCGTGATTAGCTTCGGACTCGCGCTCTCGCAAGATAGTGCCTCGCCGGCCTGGCGGGTTTTTGCTATTAGAGCTTTTGCTATTAGCGGAATCGATTCTGCTATCCTATGGTTAAGCAAGTGCAAAAGTCATACCCTCAGTATCTAGAAGAACAAGGTTGCAATAATGAGAATCTGGAAGTTCGCACTCGGTATCATAGCCGCCGCGATTTTGCTCGGCTTCTTTCTCTATTTTGAGAACAACAGCGTAGTCGTTACGCATCTCGAGATCAAGAACGGGAAAGTGCCCGCAGCGTTTGACGGGTTCAAAATCCTGCACCTCTCCGACCTTCACAGCAAACGCTTCGGGCAAAACCAGCGCACCCTGGTGACGCTGATAAAAAAGAGCCGCCCCGATATAATCGTGTTTACGGGCGACTTAGTCGATAGAGAGCACTACGATGTAGAGGCGGACGTCACACTCTTAGAGCAGGCCGCCAAGGTTGCCCCGGTGTACTATGTTACGGGCAACCATGAATGGTGGGTCGGCAAATTCCATGTGCTCGAGCCGAACCTGGTGCGCGCCGGCATCCGGGTATTGAGGGACGATAACACCGGTATTACGCGCAAAGGCCAAACCATACGCGTTATAGGAATCGACGACGTCGCGAGAGACGGTTCTGCTTACACTATGGAAGCGGCGGCGAGGGCCGGTCTCGATATCGCTGCAAAGGGCCTCCCAAGCGAAGACTTTAAGATTCTTCTCGCTCATCGGCCCGAGCTCTTCTCGGTCTACGGAGAATACGACGTCGACCTGGTTCTATCCGGTCACACTCACGGCGGGCAGATTCGGTTGCCGGTTTTGGGAGGCCTCATCGCCCCGAACCAAGGCTTTTTCCCAAAATACACAAGCGGAACTTATAAGTTCGGCAACATGACGGTGGTCATCAATCGCGGCCTTGGCAACAGTGTCGTGCCGCAGCGCATATTTAACCGGCCTGAAATCATCATCGTCACCCTAAAGAGATAGACCGGCGACCTCAAGACATCGCACATACGCATTTAGGCCCAGCGCCGGCTATGTAGCCCGCGCAATATATTCATACTCGACGCAGGCGCATCCTTTGTAGACCAGCTCGCGCGCGGCCTCAAACCCGGCCCGCTCGAAGGCTTTGATGGACGGTGTGTTTTCTAGTCTGATTTTAGCGACGATGCGCGGCAATTCCAACTTATCACGCGCAAACTCGATTGAGGCCAGGATTAGCGGGGTGGCGAGCTTTCTGCCGCGATAAGCAGCGTCTATAAATATGCTCATCTCCCCGTCGGCATCTATCCGCGCCTGCGCTATCGGCGTCCAGCCGTCGCCGCACAGCCCCTCGAATATCAATAGCAGGACGTCCTTGTCGTGTAGAAGCTCGACAAAGAGCCGCTTGAAGGTTTCAAAAGGCACCTCTCCGCGCTTTGCATTCATGCGCATGCTATCGGGGTCGTTAGCCCACCTGTGGGCGACTTTCTGGTCGTCGCGTCTCGCCTCGCGTATTCCGATATCCATGGACCTATCATACCCCAACAGCGCAAATGCGACTAAGTCTGCGAGCAAGCGCCAGGGCCGTGCCGGGGAGATAAGCAGGCAGAAGCGCAATCCGATTAAGCCGCACAACTGGCACTTGGCGCTAATGCCACGTACTCCGCTGTCAACGCCACAACCAGTTTGCTGCCGACCTGTCTTTGAGCTGGACGCTCGCGCTATAATACCGGTAGGCATAAACGCAGATAATCGCGCGTGGAGGTGACGATGCGAATAACGATAAACGAACCCGATGGCAGGACGTCGGGCTTGGTCTTGGGCGACACCTATGGATACAACTACGACAACGAGTTCAAATATTTAGACCTTGACGGTGTAACCGGCAGCGACTCGATAGCGATGCTGGAGCGGGCTCTCAAAGCCGCGTGGCCGGACGGGATTGCCGAGGAAGACAAACCGGCGGCGGAGAAAACGCTACAGATATTGCGGACTTTGCTGGAGATGGCAGAGAAAAACCCGGACGGCACTTGGAGGCTTGCCCCGTAAGAGCGGGCTAAAAACCTTCTAACATGGTAAAATATATATGCCGATAAGGCTAAACGAGGTGGGGAAACGACCCGTCGCTGGCCGCAGGGTTCGCCCGCGGCTAGAGGAAACATCCCACACCCACATGCGGGGCTCGCGCTTTGCATGTAAGAGACCGCCTCTTGCAAAGGAGGGCGGGCTGCGAAGCCCGACGACTAGTGCCACAGAGACGAGCCGCTTGATTCAAGCGGGTGAAACGCGGTAAACATCCGGCAGGGTGCAACTCAAATAGGGAGCGCGCAAGCGAGGTCCCGGGTAGAGGCAGCCGCTTAAGGCGGCACCGGCGTAACAGCCGGTAGATAGATGACGGGATAGAACAGAATGGGAGTTATTGCTTCCCCACCTCTTTTTCTTATCTGGATTGTAGGTAGTGTCATAAGCAGGTTAAACGTAAAAACCACTGGGTAAAATCCGGTGGTTTTTCAGTTCTACGAACAAACTTCCAACAAACCTTAAACAGAATCTTAAAAGAGCTTCCAACAGCGGTATAACACGGGCGCTTTAGCGGGCGCAAATATGCACGCGTGTCCCCTTTTTGTTCAATTCTTATCTGCCTGCAGAATACACCGCCCATGTGTTTCGTGTGCGGACAATCTGAGGTTACTAGCCTATAATGGAATCTAGTGCTTATAATAATGCAAACTAAGGTCGTAGTGAGCGGGATAGCGTAAGAGAGGGCTAGCAACATGAGACAAGTCGTTATCGAGAACCCGATTATCAACTCGCCATTCGACGAGCCGTCTCGCCACTTCAGGTTTACCGACGAAGGCATCACAAACGAGGTAGTTGATGGTCGTCGAACAAGTTCGTATTTCGTGCCCATCGCTAAACCAAAGAAGAAAGGGTCCAAGCAGCTTCAGTTTGACACTGAATGGACGAAAGACCGTATCGAGGAGAACAAACTTGTCAATGACATCCGGCGTCGCATTGCTTTGTGGCGCAAGGGTGGCTATGTTGGGGTCACACCGACAACGGCACGTTTGATTGCTTATTGGACCGATCCCAACCGTGAAAAGAAACTCTTCTTTTGCCAGAATGAAGCCCTCGAAACCGCTATTTACATCACGGAGGTCGCCAAGAAGTATGGCGATACCTGGATAGGGAATGCGATTCGCGAGGCGAACGATACATCGAACCCAGGCCTGCCACGCACAGCGTTCAAAATGGCCACTGGCTCTGGCAAGACCGTCGTCATGGCCATGCTCATAGCTTGGCACACACTAAACAAGCGCGCCAACCCGCAGGACGCACGCTTTACAGATACTTTCCTTATAGTCACACCCGGTATTACCATCCGCGATCGGCTGCGTGTGCTGTTACCGAACGACCGGGAGAACTATTATCGTCAGAGGGATATTATCCCCACTCATGATATGGACAAGCTGGGTCAGGCTAAAATCGTCATCACCAACTTTCACGCTTTCCAACTGCGCGAAAAGGTCGCCGCAGGCAAGCTTACCAAGTCTATTTTAGCCAATGGTGAGGCGAGCGCGTTCACCGAAACGCCTGACCAGATGGTGCGGCGTGTTTGCCGCGAATTGGGTACGAAAAAGAATATCGTCGTTCTCAACGACGAAGCCCATCATTGCTACCGGCGCAAGCCTGACGGCGAAGATGAGAAGCTCACGGGCGATGATCGCGTCGAAGCTAAGAACCGCGAAGCGGAGGCGCGCATCTGGATTTCCGGAATCGAGGCCGTAAAAGCTAAAATTGGGGTAAAGGCTATCTACGATCTTTCGGCCACACCGTTTTTCCTGCGCGGCTCGGGTTATCCTGAAGGTACGCTTTTCCCGTGGGTGGTCTCAGATTTCTCCCTGATTGATGCTATCGAAGCAGGCATCGTCAAGGTGCCTCGTGTGCCGGTCGCAGACAATTCGATGACCGGTGAGCAGCCCACCTATCGTGACTTGTGGCTGCGCATTCGCGAGCACCTTCCCAGGAAGGGACGCAAAACCGATAAGCTAGGCGGTGAACCGAACCTTCCTGTCGAACTGCAGGGCGCACTACTCAGCCTCTATGGCAACTACGAGAAGTATTACGGTCTATGGGAACAGAACGCTGAGGCTCACGCCCGCGGCAACACGCCGCCTGTCTTTATCGTTGTTTGCAACAATACCAATGTTTCAAAGCTGGTATTTGATTTTATCGCTGGCTGGGAAAAGCAGATTGGCGAACAAACCCAAGTTCAGGCTGGACAACTACAAATATTTCGAAATGATGATGGCAATGGTGCTTGGCTGCACCGTCCGAATACGATTTTGGTCGACAGCCAGCAACTCGAATCCGGCGAATCAATGAGCAATGATTTCAAAAAGATAGCCGCCCGCGAAATCGACGAATTCAAGAACGACTACCGGGCTCGATTCCCCGGCCGTGACGCCGAGAATCTCACCGACGAAGACCTGCTCCGCGAAGTGATGAACACCGTCGGCAAAGCAGGCAAGCTTGGCGAGCATGTCAAGTGTGTGGTCAGTGTCTCAATGCTCACCGAAGGCTGGGATGCGAACACCGTCACCCATGTTCTCGGCGTGCGCGCCTTCGGCACGCAACTCCTATGCGAGCAGGTGGTCGGACGCGCCCTGCGGCGCAAGAGTTATGCTGCCAATGAGCGTGGTCATTTTGATCCCGAATATGCCGAGGTTTACGGTGTGCCGTTTTCCTTTATACCATGCAGCGGTGCAACAGTAGACCCAAAACCGGGACCGCTGCCTACCCGCGTGCGTGCCTTTGAAAGCCGCATCGCCTTCGAAATCACATTTCCACGGTTGCTTGGCTACCGCTACGACGTAGCCGGAGAACAGCTCGACGCCAACTTCACCGACGAATCTAAGCTCGCGCTTTCCACTGCCGACATCCCTACCAAAACCGAGAACGCACCCATTGTCGGCGAATCCAGCATTCACACGCTTGACGATCTCAAGCGCCATCGGCCCAACGAAGTCGCCTTTCTGTTGGCCAAGCTCACGCTGGAGAAATACTTCCGCGACGACGATGGCAATGACAAGCCCTGGCTATTTCCGCAATTACTCGACATTTCCAAACGCTGGCTTGCTGAATGTGTCACGCTCAAAGATAATACCTTCCCACAGTTGCTGCTGCTAATCGAGTTTGCGCACGATGCTGCTGACCGTATCTACAAGGCCATCGTTGCCTCGACCGACGGCACAGCAGCGCTCAAGCCCATCTTGCGACCATATGATACTGTTGGCTCAACCCGTTATGTGGATTTCGACACCACCCGGCCTGTCTTCGCCACCCGCGACGACAAATGCCATATCTCCCACGTCGTTGCGGATACCGACTCGTGGGAGCAGAAGATGGCTGAAGCCCTCGAAGATATGCCCGAGGTCATTCGCTATATCAAGAATCATAACCTTGGATTTACCATCCCTTACACGCTGAATGGCGCGGAGAAAGATTATATACCTGACTTCATCACCTGCATTGACGACGGCCACGGCCCGGATGACTTGCTCAACCTGATCATCGAAGTCACCGGCGAGAAAAAGAAAGACAAGGCTGCCAAAGTTGCCACGGCGCGCGCATTGTGGGTGCCGGCAATCAACAACCACGGCAGCTTCGGGCGATGGGCGTTCCTTGAGATCGATGATCCGTGGGACGCAAAAAACATCATTCATGTTTTTCTTAAAACAAAGGAGCTGTAAGTGAGCGATCAACTGACGCCCGACTCGGCGGGCAGAATCATAGTTTTCGGTGCGAAGCAGATTCGACGCACGTTTATAGACGGAGAATGGTTCTTCTCTATTGTGGACATCATTGCGGCACTGACCGACAGCGATGCTCCGAGTAAATACTGGACAGCAATGAAACGTCGAGAGGAGAAAGCCACTGGGTTTCAGTTGTCTACAATTTGTAGACAACTGAAACTAACCTCTGCCGACGGCAAGACCTACAAGACTGAGGCGGTCAACATCGAAGCCGCCTTCCGCGTCATCCAGTCGATCCCCAGCCCCAAGGCCGAGCCGTTCAAACGCTGGCTCGCCCAGGTCGGTTACGAGCGCGTCCAGGAGATCGAAAACCCCGAACTCGCTCAACAACGGATGCGGGAACTCTACAAACAAAAGGGCTACCCGGACGATTGGGTCGAAAAGCGCGTCCGTGGTATCGCCGTTCGTTATGAACTGACCGGCGAATGGCAAAAACGCGGGATTCAGGATCAAAGAGACTTCGCCATACTGACCGGCGAAATTTCCAAAGCCACATTTGGTTTGACTCCTGACGACTACAAGAAGCTGAAGGGTCTCAAGCGTGAAAATCTTCGCGATCATATGACCGACCTGGAGTTGATTTTCACCATGCTCGGCGAGGCCGCCACCACGGAAATCGCACGCAACAAAGACGCCCAAGGCCTGTTGAAAAATAAACAGGCTGCCCAGGAAGGCGGCACGGTCGCGGGCGACGCACGTCGCCAGCTTGAAGCCAAGTCGGGCCGTAAGGTCATCACGCGCGACAACTACCTGACCGATAAACCCAAGCCCAAACTTCAACCAAAATCGGAGTGATCATAATTATGTCTAAGAAGAACACCACCCCGGCGAAAGTCGAAGCAATCCGTCACAAAGACAAGCGCGCCAACATCCCAACCGAGGAGTTGCGCGATTTCGTGACTGACGAGGAGAACGCACCTGAAACCATGCTTTATCCGCGTGATCCCTCTCTCGATCCGCAACTGGTTTGGAAGGGGAAAGATGAACAAGACCGTGAAGACCTCGCCGTTCCCGTGGTGCCGATTTACATTCAGGAGAAGATTCATCCGCAGGCGATCGTTGACGACCTACCGGCACACGCTGTGCGTGCGTCGGGCGACTATGTCGCGGAAGAAGAGGCGGTTTATCAAGCGCAACTCTTTGCTGATTTTAACGGCGGTCCGGTTGAGTTCGACCAGAAGGTCGAGTTCTACCAGCATGAGCAAAACTGGTCTAATCGCATGATTCTTGGTGATTCGCTGTTGGTGATGACCTCACTTGCGGAGAAGGAAGGGCTCAAGGGCAAGGTGCAGACCATTTACCTCGACCCGCCTTACGGCATCAAGTTCGGCTCCAACTGGCAGGTGAGCACCCGCAAACGCGATGTAAAGGACGGAAAAGCGGCGGACACCACTCGCCAACCCGAACAGGTGCGCGCCTTCCGTGACACCTGGAAACTAGGCATCCATTCCTATTTGAGTTATCTGCGTGACCGGCTGGTGGGGGCGCGGGAGTTGCTCACCGAAACCGGTAGCGTCTTTGTGCAGATTGGTGATGAGAATGTGCATTTGGTGCGCTGCGTGATGGATGAGGTGTTTGGGAGTGAGAACTTCGTCTCGTTAATCACATACGCTACGACGAGTGGCTTTGAGTCAAATGAATTAGCACGTGGTGGTGATTACTTGCTCTGGTATGCAAAGAGCCGTGAGGTTGTGAAGACTCGACCACTGTTTGAGGACGCGCCTAAACAAACCGGCGTTTCGGGCTATCGATGGCTGCGACTTCCTGACAAAACGCAACGTGGAATGCGAGCAACCGAACTGCGGGGAGAGGAACCACTGCCCGAAGGTGCGGAGGTGTACAAGCCCGACAACATCCTCAGCCAAGGTTCAGCAAGCACGGACCAGCCCTTCGAATACCTTGGCAAGGTCTATCGTCCGAACGCAAATAACCATTGGAAAGCTCAGTTCCCGGAAGGCATGAATCGACTCGCACATGCCGGCCGATTGCACGTTGCGAAGAACAGTATTCAGTACGTGCGACTTACCGAAGACTTCTCGCTAAAGTCGAGAAACAACATCTGGAGTGATACTCTGACCGGCCAGTTCACGGATGAGAAGATGTATGTGGTTCAAACGAACGCAAAAATCATCGAGCGCTGCCTCCTCATGACCACCGACCCCGGTGACCTCGTCCTCGACCCCACCTGCGGCAGCGGCACCACTGCCTATGTCGCTGAGCAATGGGGCCGGCGTTGGATTACCTGCGACACCAGCCGCGTCGCATTAGCGCTGGCGCGCACGCGCCTGATGGCCGCCAAGTATCCCTACTACCTGCTGGCCGACTCGCCCGAAGGCATCAAGAAGGAAACGGAACTGACCGGCAAGCTGCCGCCCGAATATAAGACGGAAGGCGACATCAAGAAGGGCTTCGTTTACAAGCACGTGCCGCACGTCACGCTCAAATCCATCGCCAACAACCCGGACATTAAGGAAGGCATGACGCGCGAGCAAATCGACGCCGCCATCGCCCGTCATGCCGATACCGAAACGCTCTACGACCAGCCCTACCAGGACAACAAGCGCGTGCGGGTGTGCGGGCCGTTCTCGGTGGAAAGCCTCTCGCCGCACCGCGTGCTCTCCGCTGCCGACGAGAATCAGGACGGTACGGTAAGCGAGCAGGAAGCCCGTAAACAGCAGGACTTCGCCACCATGATCCTGGACAACCTCAAGAAAGCGGGCGTTCAGAACACCCGTAAGGGCGAGCGGCTTATCTTCGACTGGCTTGATCCCTATGCCGGGGCTTGGCTGCATGCCGCGGGCGAGTACACCGACGCCGAAGGCAAGACTCGGCGCGTGGCTGTATCCATTGGCTCGGAGCACGGCACCGTCGGACCGCAGCAGGTGAAGGAAGCCGCCAAGGAAGCGGTGCAGGGAGTGGGTTTTGACATGCTCGTCGTTTGCGGCTTCGCTTTCGATCCGCACGTTGCCGAAGAGGTGAAACGCTACGGCAAACTGACTGTGCTGCCCGCCAAGATGAACCCCGACCTGGCGATGGGCGATGAACTACTCAAGAAGACCGGCGCGGGCAACCTCTTCATGGTCTTCGGTGAGCCCGATGTGGAAATCATTGTGCAGAAGGACAGCCAAGTTGTCGTCGAGATCAAAGGGGTGGACGTATATGATCCAACCACCGGGCAGATTCGAAGCGCCTCCACCGACGACATCGCCTGCTGGTTCATCGATACCGACTACAACGGCGAAAGCTTTTTTGTGCGGCACGCTTATTTCACCGGAGCCGACGAACCCTACGACAAACTCAAACGGGCGCTACGCGCTGAGATTGACGAATCGGCATGGAGTAGTCTTTACAGCACAACGAGCCGCGCATTCAATAAGCCTGAGTCAGGCAAAATCGCCGTAAAAGTCATCAATCACTACGGCGACGAAGTGTTGAAGGTGATCGAAGTTTGAAGATTGTGAGCGGTATCTAAACATAGCGCAATTCGATCCAATACTTCGGCGCGTAAGCTTGCTTGTTAGTTGAAGCCGGGAGCATCTGGCTAGGAGGAGGGTGCCATGAGATCGCGCGCTATATTTTCCGTACATCCGAGTTCCGGAGACAGCATGGATGACTCAAATGCTTCTCTACTGGGACCAGGTTTCGAGCATCGTTCCATATGACTACATTATGGCACCCGAATCTCTCGGGCCATACATGCAGAGCCTCGTCCAAGAGGAACTCGTGTGCCAAATTATGCCTGCAGATAACATCTCCCAAATACCGCACTTTGACGAGCGATTTCTCGGCTATCTCGATAGCCTCGAGCTTGGGCTCGACCGCAGAAGAAAAAACTTCGCGAGTCACAATGTCCTTCCGATTCACATCGAGAAGATGAGCAACATCGGCGAAACCCTCGTGAGTCTCAGGCTCGCGCAACTTAAGCAGCGCCCTTGGTATGATGTAGAAAGCGAGACGGCCGACGAATTCATGTTCTACCTTGCGTCGAAGCTCAGCCAATTAGATTCCATAGATTCGTCGCCCGTGACGGACAAGAGCACGCGTCTCTATGGCCTTGCACGCGCTGGCGTACCGCAAGATCGCATGGCGCAACAGATTGATTCCCTCCGAATCGAGGTTCTAGACCGCGTTTTACCAGTGTCGAGCAGTCTTATCCAGCCTTCGGAGCTTCGCGCATTCAAAGAACGTCATGATGTTGAATTAGGGGACTTCCGACGTCGTGTCGAACTGGAGCTTATATCAGTGGCAGACATAGGAGATGCCGCATTGCGCCAGCGGCGTCTGGAGGTGTTCTTCGACGAAGCGAAGGTGCGAATTTCTGAGATCCAAGCGGCAATGCGAGGTGCTGGTTGGCAGACAGCGAGAAGGGGATTGTCCGTAATCACTGCGATTCCTGGGATATCGCCGATTCTTGGGCTTGCCGGCGCAATCTTGGAAGCGGCCACTCATAGGAATCAACCGCAAATCTCTCGCGACTTCGTATACGCAGCGCACGCCAGCGCAGAATTGGCAGGAACCGTCTAATCAGAGCCCACTATGGAAAGGTTTGAGTTCGGAAAGAGCGTAGACTTTATGTTAGAAGTCTGTTAGATGTATGATAATAGCCGCAGGTAGATTTATGTATTTTTATCTAATATTTTTCTAATAAACCGTGCAAAACAGGTATCAATCGGCGTCAACTCACGTCACCTCAGAACAGGTATAACCGCGGGTAGTAGCAGCATTGCCGCAGGTTGCAGCGTGGCGGAAATCGGCCATTTTAGAATGGGAGTTACGGCTTCCCCACCTCATATTTTGAACTAGCTATGTGCGCTACCAAGTAAAACAGAAACAGCGCCGAACTTCAACAGCGCTGTTTTGCTGATTGCTAGACACTCTTCTACTCGTAAACCCGAAGATTTTGCTCTATGTACGGTTTAACTTACGCATTGCTTGCCGAACACTCCGAACACCAATATGATGAACCGGCTACAGGATATCCGTTGAGCCCGGCAACATCAGCAGTTACTTATCCCTCCTTACCGCATATTGCGCCATGCGCTCCATCCAGCGGGGGAATATAAACATCGAATCGTCATCATATGCAGGCAGTTTTGCCCCGCCTCTCGGAATCCGGTCGTAGGCAAGGTCGCTGTAGCCCGGAGCGGCCTTTACTATTTCGTCGAATACAGCGGAGGCCTCCGCGTATCTCATCGGATACCCCAGTGCCGACGATAGCTCACTCAAGACCTGCCAGGTATGCTTGCCCGCGACGGGCGATATCGCCTCGTAAAGGCGCTGCACCCTTAGCTCGCTACTGGTGAAGGTCCCATCGGTTTCGGCGAATGTCGTTCCGGGGAGAATAACATCGGCTTTAGATATGTCGTCCGTAAGAAGTGGAGCGATGGCGACCGAGAAGCTATTGTATTTGCCGAACGCGTCGATATTGATATCGTGCTCGGCGCTGCCCACGACGACCAGTCCGCGGATTCTTCTTGTCCGCAGGGCTTCCAGAATCTCAGCCGTGCCCATACCTTGGTGCCTGGGCAGGCGTTTCTCCCACAGTGACTCCATCCTTCGTCTTGCCGATGAATCACTCACGAGTCCCTGGCTGGGGAGGTGTCTTGGTGATATGCCCATGTCGAGCTGTCCCTGGGCGTTACCGTAAGCCCGAAGGGCCAATATTCCGGAGCCCTCGCGCGCGGTGTTGCCTGTGACCAGCGCTAAGATATTGATTAAGTCTAAGCTTTGCCGGCCGATGGTATCACCGTCTACAATGACCAGCGGATTTTTGGCGCGTATGTATAAGTGTATCAATTTGATTAGCTTGGCGGGTTTGACCCAGAACGCCTCCGTCCAGTTCTCGATGGAATACGGCCTAATGTCCCGCTCAAGTGTCTGGATGCCGAGCGTTCTCTTATCGACGAATTCGCGGTCGACAAGGTCGTAGCGGAAGATATAGTTCAACATCATTTGGAACAATTCTACGGTCATTCGCCTGCTCACCCTGAGGCTTGTGTGAGCGAGCTTATCGAGCCTGGTCGCCTCGGAGTTGATGATGGCCAGCCTGGTTCCTTTTTCCGCGGCGTCTCTTATTTTCAATGAGGCGATGGGGTAGTCGGCGCAGACATCACAGCCGATAACGAGAATCAGGTCGCAGCGGTCGATATCATCGAAGGAGCTGGTTGAAGAATCTTTGCCGAAGTATTGGCCTAGGGCGTCATCGGCGGTCAGGTTGGCGGAGTTGCCGATGTTGTTGGTCTCAAGCGCCATCCTGGCAAGCTTCTGCGCAAGATAGCATTCCTCATTTGTGAGCACCGGAGAGGCCAGCACGGCCAATCTATTGCCGCCATGCTCTGCTTTTATCTCAGACAGGCCATCCGCCGCAAGCCTGAGGGCCTCAGCCCAATCGGCCGGCTCTAGTACTCCGTTACGCCTGATTAGTGGAGTAGCTATGCGTTTCGGGCTATGTATATAGGCATATTCAAAAGCGCCTTTCCGGCAGAGGTTTCCGCCATTAACGGAGTCGCCGACACGCGAGGTCACCTCGACGATTTCATCGCCTCTTACGCGCAAGTCAAGAGAACAGTTTATCCCACATCGAGTGCAAACCGAGGGTATATCATTGGTCGCCAGCGGACCGGGTTTGGGTAGGAACACCTTCGCAGTCAAGGCTCCGGTTGGGCAGGTCGATATACACTGGCCGCAAGACTCACAGCTTGTTTCGCTAAGCGGCATACCTAAGGTCGGCTTTATGACTGTGTCAAAACCGCGGTTGACGAAGCTGATGGCGCCGACCCCCATGACCTCGCTGCAGATGCGCGCGCACCTGCCGCAGAGAATGCACTTGTTGTTGTCGCGCAAGATATAGCGATGGTCGTCGGGTATTGGCAGGCGATGCTTCTCGCCGTCGAACTTTTCCGCCTCGACCCTGTACTCGGTTGAGAGCCTGCGTAGCTCGCAATCAAAGACATCGACGCAGCCGCAGGAGAGGCAGCGCGAGGCCTCTTGCAGCGCCGCTTTCTCGCTGAGACCCGCTGCGATTTCACGGAAGTTGTGCTCCCGCTCCGCGACGGAGAGCGCGGGGATTTTTGCCCGCGGGATTCTCTTGATCGAGGTGAACTCGGATGGGTCTATCTCGTCAAGAGCGCCTTTGCTCACGTTAAACTCTTGTATCGGTGCTGTTACCTGCTCACCGCTGAGATATTGATGTATCGAGCGCGCAGCGCGCTTTCCCGCACCGACAGCTTGTGCCACCGTGGCCGGCCCGCTTGCCGCGTCGCCGCCGCTAAAGACACCCTCGAGAGACGTCGCCATCGTCGCCTCGTCGACCTCTATGTAGCCGCGCGGATTAAGCGCGGGCGCCTCGGAACCGGAAAGCTCCGGCATATCCAAGGTCTGCCCAATGGCGGAAATCACCGTATCGGCCTCGATGACAAATTCCGAGCCCGCAACCGGGATCGGGCGGCGGCGTCCTGAGACGTCGACCTCGCCAAGCTCCATCTTCACGCACTCGATACCGACGACTCGCCCATTCTCGGTGACGATTCTAACCGGCACAGTGAGAAAGTGAAACTTTGCTCCTTCGTTTTCGGCCTCTTCGATCTCCTCTGCCGCGGCCGGCATCTCATCCCGCGAGCGTCGGTAAAGGACCATGACCTCCTCTACACCGAGGCGAAGTGAGACGCGGGCGGCATCCATGGCGGTGTTGCCGCCTCCGATGACGGAGACGCGCTTGCCGACCTCAACGGCCCTACCACGCGCGACATCGCGCAAGAAATCAACGCCTTTGAGCACGCCGGGCGCATCTTCGCCCTCGACGTGCAGCCTTGAGCTAGCCTGAGCGCCGAGTGCGACAAAGACCGCTTCGAAACCGTCGTTCTTCAAGCTCTCGAAGCTAAAGTCTCGCCCAAGGGCCGTGTTTAACCGGACCGCCTCGCAGAGACCTGTGATGGTCTCGATCTCTTTGTCGAGGTATTTTTTTGGCAGGCGGTACTCCGGGATGCCGTAGCGAAGCATCCCGCCAAGGGCAGGGGCGGCCTCGTATAGGCTAACCGAGTGGCCTTGAAGCGCCAGATAGTACGCGGCGGAGAGGCCGGAAGGCCCCCCGCCCACGACGACGACCTTCTTGCCGCTCGCCGGTGCTGCCTGCGGCGCAAAGGGCCCGTTCGCCATATCGAGGTCGGCCACGAAGCGCTTGAGCGCGTTTATCGAGACCGGCTCGTCGACCAGGTTTCGTCTACAGCTCTGCTCGCAGAAGCGTGGGCAGACTCGCCCGCAGACACTTGGCAGCGGGTTTGACTCTTTGATGAGCTTTAAGGCCTCTTCGTACTGCCCATTGGCAATTAAAGCGATTTGGCCTTGGATGTCGATGCCCGCCGGGCAGGCGAGCTTGCACGGGGCGACGCAGTCGCCGTAGTGGTCCGAGGCGAGTAGTTCGAGGCATACCCTGCGGAGGGTGGATAGCTTACCGGTCATCGTGCTCACACGCATATTCTCGCTCACTTGCTTCGCGCACGCTGATATGGGGCTGCGCGCGCCCTCCACCTCGACGAGGCAGATGCGGCAGGCGGCATACGGTTTCAACCGCGGGTCGTGGCAGAGCGTTGGTATGTCGACACCATGTTGGCGAGCGGCATCGAGTATCGTCGTTCCCTCGGCGACATCGACTTCTCTTCCGTCTAATACGAAACGAATGTTAGCCATCTCCGCCCTCCTTATGACTCACGGTTATTGCGTTGTTCTCGCAGACCTCCATACATAGCCCGCAGCGAGTGCATATCTCGCTTTCGATCTCCCAGCCGCCTATCGCACCGGTTGGGCAATACCCGACACAAAGACCGCAGCCAGTACAGTTATCCGGCAAGACTTCATAGCTGATTAATGCCTTGCATTTCTTAGCCGGACACCTCTTGTCCTTAATGTGGGCTTCGTACTCATCCCTGAAGTATCGAAGCGAGCTGAGTGTCGGATTGGGGATGGTCTGCCCGAGTCCGCACAGCGATGCGCCCGCCATGCTCGTTGCCACCTCCTCGATTAATTCCAGGTCGCCATCTCGGCCCTCACCACGGGTGATACGCTCAAAAATCTCCAGCATCCGTTTTGAGCCAATGCGGCAGGGTACGCATTTGCCGCACGACTCACCTTGCGAATAGCTTAGGAAGTACTTCGCGAGATCGACCATACAGGTACTCTCGTCCATGACCAGAATCCCGCCTTTGCCCATGGAGAGTCCGATGCTGTGCAATGAGTCGCAGTCGAGTTGGGAATCGATAAGACTCGCCGGGATGCAACCTCCATGGGGCCCACCTATTTGAACTGCTTTAAGAGGTAAGGTAGACGCTGTTCCGCCGCAAACGTCGAAGACTACCTTTCTTATAGTCATCCCCATCGGCACCTCGACAAGCCCGCCGCGCGCCACTTTGCCCGAGAGCGCGAAGACCTTGGTGCCCTTGCTCGTCTCGGTACCCAGGCGGTTGTATGCGTGAGCGCCATTTGTGATAATCCATGCGATGTTGGCGAGAGTCTCCACGTTGTTTGTGCTCGTGGGTTTGCCCCATAGACCGGATTGCGCCGGCAGGGGTGGTTTTGACCTGGGAGTTCCGCGCTTTCCTTCAATCGACATCATCTGGCTGGTCTCTTCACCGCACACATACGCGCCGGCGCCCACTCGTATTTTAAGGTCAAAAGCAAACCGGCTCCTCAAAATCGACGTCCCGAGAAAACCCCGTTCTTTGGCCTGCGAGATGGCAAGCTCTATCCTGCGCGCCGCCATCGGATACTCCGCACGGATGTAGATGATGCCCTGCGAAGCGCCGATGGCATAGCCGGCGATGAGCATCCCTTCGACGATGCTGTGCGGGTCGCTCTCGAGGATAGCCCTATCCACGAAAGCCCCCGGGTCGCCCTCATTCGCGTTGCAGATGATGTATTTCTGCGAACCTTCGACCGCTCTGGTGAAGCCCCATTTCAAACCGGTCGAAAAACCGGCTCCGCCGCGACCTCGCAAACCCGACTCTTCGATTACTTCAATGACCTCCTCGGGGCTCATGCCGGCGAGGGCTTTTTCGATAGCGCCGTACCCGCCGGCGGCGATATAGTCATCGATGCTTTCCGGGTTTATCACGCCGCAGTTTCTGAGCACGATTCTCGTTTGTCCTGTAAAATAGTCGCTCTTCCCGAATCCGGAGCTCTTGGTCGTGAGAAGCCAGTCGGTGATGGGTCGGCCATGTACGATGTGCTCGTCAATTATCCTATCGACCCTTTCCGGAGTGACGTCTCCATAGATGAAATGTTGGTTCTCAGAGAGCGAGACCTCGACTAGCGGCTCCTTATAGCACATACCCAGGCAACCTGTCGGCTCCAACTCGACGTCCATTCCCTTAAGCTTTGCGGCCAGAGCATCATAGACTCCGCGCCCACCCACAGCAACGCCGCAAGAACTTAATCCTACTTTGACTTGTTTGGTGGCTGTCCCGCTTTTCATGTTAAGCACTGCCTTCATCGCCGCACTTGCATTTTTTAAGAACTTTACGGACCGATTCGGGTGTCAATCGGCTATGAAGTTCATCGTTGATCATGAGGGTAGGCGCGGCGCTGCAACAGCCAAGGCATGCGAGCTTCTCTATGGTGAACTTTCGGTCATAGCTCGTCTCACCTTCCGCGGCGCTGGTCTCCACATTTATGGATTCTGCGATTTTAGCGGCGCCTGCCAAGTCACAGGCCGTTCCGCGACAGACTTTGATGACGTTCTCGCCGGGGGGCTCGAATCGGAACATTTTGTAGAAGGTCGCGGTCCCGTAGATATCGCCATCCGGTATGCCGGTGATTCTGCCTATTCTCTCGATTGCTATGAGTGGGATATACCCATACGTCTCCTGAATTTCTTGAAGGATAGGTATTGCGGAGCCTTTTTCTATATTGTGTTTATGCACTATGGCATCGATAACCGCAAAGCTAGGCGTATCCCAACTTTTATTCTGAGCAGTCATAATCGTACCTCCTCGTATCAACAGCACTGCCCGCACATTAAGGTCCAAACTCGCGACATAAGGTCATAGCGCCCGTCATAGTCCTGGAATCATGTATCGTTCTCGTTGCGCGATTGGATGCTGGTCGGGCTTGCCCGCAACCGCTAAAACCCGCTGTGATTCAAGACTTTAGAGAACTTAGAGAGCTGCTTTTCTTGTGCATGATGCCGGAACGCGCTTACGATGCGAAGTATCGTAAGATTCTCTATCCCCGGCATCATGCGGATGGTGTCGGCTAAAACGTTGACGCCAACCGGTGCTTCAACCATGATCACCATGTCGCAGCTTCCAAAGACCGAATCGACGAAGTCGACCCCCTCGATTTCCTCAAGCTCTCTCAGTACCGAGGTAAACCCCTTGTAGTCTATGTCGTCGGCCACGTCGACCATCAGGTATGCTCTGCGACCCATGTCAAACCTCCTTTCCGTCGCGGCTTCTTGACCTCATTTAAACACCATTGCTATAGCGAGCACATCGGAGCGGTCACTTTTTCATGGTCACAAATAACTATCAGCAATGATTACGGAATATGGCATGTGGGCTAGGTTTCAGTACGTGCGCTTTTGGGTATTAAACCTTTGGGCTGTGGGGGTCTGAGATGAGCTAGTCAAAGTGCACGCTTTGAGGGAGCGATACGGGTCTGCACGCAGCGAATCCGACGCCTTCTCGGAGTGCCGAACAAAGGGGGGCGCATTGGGAGAGCCAAAGAAATCCTCGACGAAGAAGATAAGAGTCTTGTTGGCCGAAGACCACGTTCTCGTAAGGAAAGGGATACATCGCTTCCTGCAGAAAGAGCAGAGCTTTGAGGTTGTAGGTGAGGCCGGCGATGGGGAAGAGCTGGTGGCTCTCACTAAGGAACTGCAGCCGGACGTCATCGTGACGGATGTGGCTATGCCTAGGATGAGCGGCATACAGGCCATCAAGCAGATCAAGGCGACATACCCATCGATCGCGGTGCTCATTCTAACCGCTTATGACTATGATCAATACGTCTTCGCGCTCTTAGAAGCCGGCGCCTCCGGTTATCTACTAAAAGACATATGCCCGGAAGAGTTGGTAGATGCTATTCACGCCGTTCATAAGGGGAATCCTATACTCCACCCCACTGTGGCTCGTAAAGTAATGGAGAGGTTCAGAAGCCCCGCCAACGGCCATGAACCAGGAGCCTATGATCTGCTTAGCGATAGAGAGATGCATGTCCTCGCCTTAGCCGCAAAGGGGAGGAGCAACAAAGATATCGCCGACGAGCTATCTTTAAGCATACGAACAATCGAAACCCATATCGGGCACATCTTCAATAAACTGGGGGTGGGCTCACGCACGGAGGCCGTTATTATGGCCATCAAGAGAGGCTGGGTCTCAGTGGAATAACCGTGCCGTTGGCACACTATCACCATGATACTATGGAATTATTTACGTTAGTAGCTGTAGGGATATTCGCTATCTTGTGGCTAACGTCGCAGAAGGGCCGGCGTGAGGACTTCAAACTCGCGCTAGGCCGGCTTGAGTCTGCGCAGAATAAGCTGTTTGTCAATATCCAAGGCTCGATGAACGGCGAGAAGCAGATCGCGATTATCACTGCATTTTCTACAATACTCAGCCAATCTCTCGACGTGCGACAGGTCATCGAGACGGCTATCAATATGGTCGTGGAGACGATGAAGGTCGAGGTGGTCTTGCTATTCTCGCTAAATGGCGATACTCAGAACTTGGAGCTGGTCGCTTATGAGGGTATAGACAAGACATATGCTTCGACTATCGGTCGGATGAAATTAGGCGAGGGCTTCTGTGGGCGCGTTGCGAGCACGGGGCAGCCGCTTATCGTAACAGATGTCTCAACCGATGCCGAGTATGGAAGCAAGGAAGCCAGAGATGAAAACATCAAGGCTCAACTAAGCGTTCCGTTGCAATCAAGGGGCAAGATCATCGGCACATTGTGCGCCGGAACGCGCACGCCACACCAGTTTAGCCATGACGAGATCGAGTTGTTAATAGCTATAGGGAACCTCGTCGGAATAGCAATGGAGAATTCTCAGCTCTACTTCGAGAAGACGGTCGCTGCCGAACAGTGCCGGCTTTCAGAAGAAAGGTATCGCCGGCTCTTCGAAAACGCCCACGATGCTATCTGGGTCCAGGACCTCTCCGGCAAGATAACCGCCGCCAATAAAACCGCCGCTGAGATATTCGGTTGTTCTCTGCCCGAGCTGATAGGGGCCGACATCAAGGACTTCGTGTCGGAGGATGGGACCAAGCTCTCCCGGAGAGTCCAAGAAGAACTTCTGCGTGGCAAAGAAATAAAGCAGCCTTACACACAGGCGATCACAAAGAAAGATGGTTCCAAGGCTATTCTTAGGATGACTACTAATCTTGTCTCGAACAATGACCACCCAGACGGTATGCAGTTCATAGCTAGAGACAGAACAAAAGAGGTAAGGATGCAGGAGAACCAAAGCTTCTTCCTGCAGCAGATCACGCGGGCGCATGAGGAAGAGCGCTTGCGTATAGCGCGCGACCTCCATGATTGCACCGCGCAGGGTCTCATAGCCATACTCCATCAAATGCACGAGTTTAGTCGGGCCGGCGAACACCTCTCGGTCTCCGATATCAAAATCCTCTGGGATTTGCAAGAGCAGCTAAAAGACGTCCTGCAGGATGTTCGTCAATTGAGCAGGGGTTTGAGACCGTCGATACTGGACGACCTGGGTCTTTTGGCCGCCGTCGAGTGGTTGGCGGGCCAACTACGGGCTGAACATAAAATAGAGGCCAGTCTTCTGGTCACGGGCACAGAGAGGCGTTTCTCGCCAGATATTGAGATTACTCTCTTCCGTATAATCCAAGAAGCGCTTCGAAATATCACTAAGCACGCCCAAGCCTCTAAGACCGAGGTCGTCGTCGCTTTTCAGAATAGTGAGACGAAGATAGCCATCTCCGATAATGGTAAAGGATTCGAGATGCCCGCCAGTCTGGGCGAACTCTCCCGTCTCGGCAAATTGGGCATCGATGGCATGCAGACCAGGGTCCGGCTGATAGGCGGAAATTTCAATGTTCACTCCGGTGAGGACAGGGGCACCATCATAACTATTACCATACCTGCTTAGAAGCCGGTCGCCTAAAACACCGGAGGTCACCTCGTTCTTGCTTAGTCTCCGCGATTTTTGGGTAGGCATTAGGCAAGCAGTAATCTTGCTTAGTTGGAGCAGCAGCATCAGGTTTATGGGACTAAAAGTAAGGTGTGGGTCGATGAGTAATTTTTCTTTTTCGGTAGATATCATAGATGACCGCAAGTTGATAGTAAGACCTGTCGGTTCGCTGGATTTCCATACAGTTGGCGTGCTCAAGCAGGCGATTTATCCTCTCTGTGTCAGCGAAGAGGTAGTCGATGTCGTCTTCGACTATGAGAAAGTCGACTACTCCGACAGCTCGGCCTTTGGTCTCTTGCTCAAATTAAGCCGCACCATTGACGGCGAAGTCACCGTCATAAACGCTAAACCGTCTCTTAAGCGCGTCTTCCAAATGGCCGGCTTCGACACCATATTTTTCAAAGGCAACAGAGACCATGATTTCATAGCCTAAGTCCGCCAAAATCGTCACTCGTCGCATCGCGAATCAGCCGCCAATCAACGCTGCCGGCATTGCCGCCACAGGCTCCTTCCGGCAACCAAGCATCGCGCATAAATCCCATCTCCAGACAAACATGCCTTCACCCTTTCCGCGCGCCGGCCTTACCATCAAAAAACCACTTAAGGTCATAGCCGTAGCGCCAATCTGTTATAATTAATAAAACTTACAGAGGTGCATGAGTGAAGGTTATCAAGTCTACCGGCTATATCGATTATGACGTTCAATTAGGCGACCACATCGTCCATTTTTACGATACCGATGAGCAGCGCTCCAGTGTCCTCGTCGAGTACATCAAAGACGCCATCCGGCAGAACCACAAATGTCTCTTCGTCCTCGATGCGGATATGGCCGCCGCGCTCCAGGACCGTCTGCTGAAACTAAATATGGATGTCGGCTATTATCTGATAGAAGGGCAACTCTTGTTCATGACGCACGAGGAGTTCTACATGAACAACGGTCACTTCGACGACGAAAAGCTAGCGAAGCTGATAGTCGAGGCGACCGAGGCCGCTGGCAAGCAGGGATGGGCGGCGCTTCGCATAGCGAACGAGTTTACCTGGGCTGTGGCGGACAATAACAACGTCGATGCTTGGCTCCGGTTCGAGGCTGCCATCAACAACTATCTGACGAAGCTTCCTGCTATCATGTTGTGTCAATATAATCAGCGCATGAGAGCCTGTGGCGCAAACCCCCCCCTAAATTAGCAATCAATCAGCGGAAATTGGCAAGCGATTGTAGTATAATAGCAGTATAGCAAGGCAATTCTACCAACTGGAGGCTACTATGCCCTACAACTTCATCGGCGCCGATCGGAATCAAAACTACCTACTGCCGCCGAACATCAAAGAATGGCTGCCCAAAAATGACCTGGCCTGGTTTCTTTTAGACGCGGTAGACCAGATGGACATCACGGGGTTTTACGGCAAGTACCGAAAAGACGGCCACGGCAGAGCGGCCTATGAGCCGTCGATTATGGTTTCGCTTTTGCTTTACGCCTACTGCGTGGGAGAGCGCTCCAGTCGCAGAATAGAGCAAATGTGCGCACGGG
>JASEGT010000025.1 GCA_030018005.1 Actinomycetota bacterium | reverse complement strand
AGCAGGGTATTTTGGAGGGTCTTCTCCATGCCCTGATAACCATCCAATTCCAGTTTTGCCTTCTCTAACTGCTCTTTTAGCTCGATGCTTTCCTTGAATACTCTTTCGAACTCTTCTGCGACTTCATCTAAAAACTTGTCTACCTCTTCTTCATTGTAACCGCGAATTGCTCTGTGAAATTCCTTGTGATGAATGTCTAATGGCGTCAATTTCATCTGCGAATCCTCCTTTGATTAAGGAATGACGAGTCTTAATACGGATACTACGATAGTTCGAACGATTTGCAGGAGTATTATTGCTATTATGGGCGCTAAATCGAGTCCGACACCTCCAATCATGACCGGCGGGATTATATTCCTTACGAGCCGCAAAATCGGCTCGGTTATATCATAGACAAAGTTCAATATAGGCCTGGTGATATTGTTTACCGGTATCGGGACAAACGACAATACCACTCGAACAAGTATAAATATATATAATAAGCGAAAGACAACGTCGACCACTTGATAGATATTGAACGGCACCTGGACACTCCTCCGATTATGCTAAGTCTTGAGCTCTTTTTATTGCTGCCCCTATAGCTCCTTGAATCATTGTGTCAAATCCGAGTTCTTCAAAAACCTTTAGCGCGGCCTCAGTTGTGCCGCCTGGCGAGGTTACCGCTTCGCGCAGCTCACCCGGTTCGGCGCCGGTACTTTGCAGTAGAGCGAGCGAACCCGCCATCGTCTGCACGACCAACTTCTTAGCGATATCCGCATCGATCCCCGCATCCGAAGCCGCTCTTATCAGCGACTCTATCATCAAAAAGAAATACGCGGGCCCGGATCCGCTCACCGCTGTTGCCTCGTTCTGTAGATCCTCTGGAAGCTCTACGGCCTCTCCTACAGATGAAAAAAGCTCTAACGCAATAGAGACGTCCTCGTCTCCGGCATACGCCCCCCGGCTCACCACCGACATAGCTTTTCCCGCCAGCGCCGGGGTGTTCGGCATAACACGAATAACCGGTATATCCTTGCCCGCCAAGCTCGCTATTTTTTCGGTCTTGGCACCGGCGACAATAGAAATAACGAGCGAGTCCGCTCGAAAGCTATCCTTTGCTTCTGCCAGAACCTCGATCACTTGCTGGGGTTTTACCGCCAGCAAGATTATATCGCCACGGGCTATCGCCTCGCTATTGCTTTGCGTTATCTCTACATTAAATCTGTCTCTTAGAGCTTCTAGACGACCTACATCGACATCGCTCAGAACAACATTGCTTGCTTCTACGACGCCTGCTTCGAGAAAACCTCCCAGAAGAGCTTCCCCCATTTTGCCTGCTCCGATAACCGCAAGAACCTTACCATGAAGCAACGGCTGCTCCTCCTAGAACTGGTTGAAAAATCCCTTTTCCAGCAAACGCCTTCTCTCTTCCGCCGATACGTCTACGTTGTTGGGTGTGAGCAGAAACACCCGGTCAGCGACTTTTTGCATTCCGCCGTCGAGAGCATAGGTCAAACCGCTGGCAAAATCGATTAATCTCTTCGAAAGATCCGCGTCACTTAGTTGAAGATTGATTATGACGGGGATGTTTTCTTTATACTTGTCGGCGATTTGTTGGCAATCGTTGAAGTTTCTCGGCTCGACAATGTGCACCCTTACCTGGGGTGGCTGTGGTACTGAATGGATGGACGCTGTTTTCCTTGCCCTATCCAAATCCGGGTAGCGCGTTATTTTTCGAACTGTGCGCACCTCATCGAAGTCATCGTCATAATCTCGCTCGTCTGTCAGGTCTTCGTAGGTGTGCTCATATGGCTCTTCTTCGACCAACGTAAAATACTTTCGTATCTTTCCTGCAATGCTCTCACGCTTTTCGTGCATGATGTCTCCTCCTAAGCTAAATAAAAATCGCTGTTCCGATTCTAACCATGTTAGATCCTTCTTCTATTGCTACTTCAAAGTCATTGCTCATGCCCATGGAAAGATACTCCATCTCAATATTGCGTTCTTGCCTGCTAGATATACTATCATATAACTTTTTCAATTTTGCAAAGTGTGGTCTCGTTAACTCCGCATCGTCTTCCAACGGTGCCATCGTCATCAGACCCTTGACGCGAACATTGTCTAACAAAACTAACTCATTCAACGCCTGAGCAACCTCGTCGGGCGCAAAGCCATGCTTGGTCGCTTCCCCCGAAACGTTGACTTCCAACAAAACATCCTGCACTTTATTTATTCTCTTGGCTTCAGCGCTTATCTCTCTTGCGAGAGCCATACTATCTACAGATTGTATCAGGTATACAAAAGGGATGATATACCTTACTTTATTTCTTTGCAAATGCCCGATGAAGTGCCAGTTGATACGCTCTTCCAGAGCCCCTTTCTTCGAAATTAGCTCTTGCGACCGATTCTCACCTAGGTCTATAATCCCTGTCGTTAGAAGCTGCATGATAGCTTCTACCGGCTGATTCTTCGTCACAGCCACTAAAGTCACATCATCGGCACTTCTACCGCTGCGCATTGCCGCTCGTTCAATTTTCTCTCTTATCGTCCGGATATTTTCATAAACCTGCATCCAGAACATCTTCGATGCCAATCGGTCTTGTTCCTTTAAATTTCCAAAATATTGAGCAAAGTTGGGCAAAGTCTCAAAATATTCAAAGCGCGTAATAATTTAATTAATGTTTTAACAATCGTGCAGATTCCAACTTAGCGTCGCAAATTAATAATCCCGCAACATCGCGGCTGCAGGATTTTATTTATATTTCGCTGTTATTAAATTATGAACAAGCGGTTAATACGAAGGACTACCCCCGTCATGAATCTCGCCGGTGACGAGATAGGCGATCCTGTAGCCGATATCGACGCAATGGTCGGCCACACGCTCCAAATAACGGCTTGCCAAAAGAACGTTGCCAATCCACTCCATCGACTCATGGTCCATGTATTGGGCGATCTTCTCGAAGATTTTCTTATGCATATGATCGATAGGATCATCCATTTCGGGAAGCTTTAATGCCAGCTCCAAATCTTTTTCATGGAATGCTTTTAGGCAAGCATCGACTATGATGAGAGTTTCGCGACCCATCTCATCCAGATGCTCAGTCAGCTCTTTGACCGGCTCCACAGGACAAAAACGCTTGGCGCCCTTGGCCATATTGACTGAAAGGTCTGCCATCCTCTCTAGGTGGAGGGCGATAAACAAGACCGACCAGCAGAGCCTCAAATCGCGCGCCACAGGAGCTTGCCGGGCAACTATAGCCATTGATTGCTCTTCTATCTCGAGATTGAGCCGGTCTATCTCATCGTCGAGCGCTATGACCTCATCAGCCAGCTCCACATCACAATCGACGACGGCCCGGATCGCATTCTCTATCGCTTGCCGCGTCGCCTTCCCCATTCTTGACACGATCTCTTCAAGATCCTGTAACTCCTCATGGAAACTCTTCCTGGGCATGTTATCCCCTCCTTTCCGATCAAAACATCGCATTGTGTACCGTTAATAATACAAGAACAAATAATCAAAACGCCATCATAATAATAATATTTTCGGTTTTTTTTCAAGACTGTTAAGGTAAATCGTTCGTATTGCCGGAATCTCTGCGCGGAAGCACCGCTGCGACGGCCGCCTGGCGGCCGGTCACACCTCCATCGCCCCTATAAGAAAAGAACAACTCATTCCGACACGAGGTGCAACTATCTTCACAAGAAAATATTCTCGCCGGCTCGATGCCGGCTTTCTCTAATTGATCATTGACGAGCGCCGGCAAGTCCAACTTGCTCCCGTGAAGCCAGCGCTCCTTATGCGAAAATGTTTCCGCAAATTTTTTTATTAGGTCTTCGCCGACCCGATAACAGCAGCCGCCAATCGATGGACCGATAAACGCTATCATGTCGGCAGGCTCGACCGCCCCATCTTCGACCATTCCGTAAATTGTGTTCTCTGCTATGTTGGCATGGACTCCGCGCCATCCGGCGTGTGCCACTCCGATGATGCGATGCCGGGGCTCCACGATGACAACGGGAACACAATCCGCGAAAAAAAGAGCTAGCGGCACCGCTTCAAGGTTTGTGACGAGCGCATCGGCTCCGCGTACGGCCTCTTTCAGCGACATGGCTCCGGAACCCGCGACAGACTCGTCTACGACGGCTACCACACTCCCGTGAACCTGCTCAGCACAGGTCATCCGCGATGGATCAAGACCGAGCAAGACACAAAGCGCTTCCCTGTTTTTAATGACCGCTGCGTCCGCATCGCCGACATGGAGCCCCAGATTGAGCGAATCGTAAGGCGTCCGACTATAGCCGCCTTCCCGTGTCGTGAAGGCAACGAGTATCCCGCGCTCAGCACGGAGTGCCTTCGATGTATAAAGACTAGTTCCGTCGACCGTCTCACACGTCAAGCGATAAGCCGAATAATCGTCGTCATTGTCGCCTTTAATATCTCCCATATCTTACACCTTCAAGGAATCGGCTCGCCTCACATCCGCTTAATAAAAAACCGCCTGCGTTAGCGGGCGGTCTCAAATTCTATTTCTTGAAGCTCTCGCAAGCGCTCTATTTTTTACGCAAGAACGTCGGTATGTCCAGGTCTTCAGTATCGAACGTCGGCATCGAAGACGGCTCATCCATGGATTTCGGGACAAACTCGAGTTTCTCGTGCTTCCTGATATCAAAGCCCGTCGCTATAACGGTCACCCTTACCTCATCGCCAAGCGTATCATCTATGACCGCACCGAATATAATGTTCGCTTCCGGGTGAGCCGCGTTGGCGATAACTTCCGCGGCTTCATTCACCTCGAAGAGACCCAGGTCTGAGCCGCCCGATATATTGAGCAGAACGCCTTGCGCGCCTTCGATGGACGCTTCGAGCAGCGGGCTCGAAATAGCCGCTCTCGCCGATTCGACGGCTCTATTGTCGCCGCTGGACACTCCGATACCCATAAGCGCCGAACCCGCATTCGTCATAATCGTTCTGACATCCGCAAAGTCGAGATTTATGAGGCCTGGGACTGTAATCAAATCGGTGATGCCCTGCACGCCTTGCCTGAGGACATCGTCTGCCATTCTAAAAGCATCTATGATCGAGGTCTTCTTCTCAGCGACATGCAAAAGTCTATCATTAGGAATAATGATGAGGGTATCTACCTTCTCACGCAGGCGCATGATTCCTTCATCCGCCTGCATCGACCGCTTCCTGCCCTCGAAACTAAACGGCCGTGTTACAACACCAACAGTAAGCGCTCCGATTTCCTTCGCTATGCCTGCTATGACCGGCGCCGCCCCAGTTCCCGTACCGCCGCCCTTTCCGGCCGTGACAAAAACCATGTCCGAACCTTGGAGCGCCTCTTTAATATCTTCGCGGCTCTCTTCAGCCGCTTGGTAACCGACTTCGGGGTCCGCACCCGCGCCAAGACCCTTCGTGAGGTTTGCCCCTATGTGGACCTTATAATCAGCATCGGACATCAACAAAGCCTGGGCATCGGTATTGCAGGCGATGAATTCAACGCCGCGAAGCCCGGCTTCAATCATCCGGTTCACCGCATTAGTGCCGCCGCCCCCTACTCCGACCACTTTGATCACAGCCAGGTAATTGGCGCCCGCATCTAACATCATAATGTCCCCCCTATTAATACCTCTACTATTACTTGATGGTTTACTATGTATACCTCTGGTGCAGATATAGTGCTGGGTGCTCTAAACCTTGGGACTAACCTTACCCTATTCAATACTCAAATGCAACTATCTTTTTTATTTTGGTGCACCTAGAAATATTAACCAAATACTTTTGGATTTGAGCAAACTACGCAATCTACCAGGAACTATGTTGCGGAACAACAAACACGCCGCCAGACCGGCGTACTTTGGCCTATGTGAAAATCGCAGATAAAGCGCTTGCTTAAATTTTTGGATGTTTTCAGCAGCACTCTCTTCGAATCCGAGGCGGAATCTCGCATCAAAAACGGTTCGAGGTTGAGGACTCATAGACTAGATACCGATGACCGCCGGCGTAGTCGTTCTCGGCAAGCGGCGACACCGACTATCAACGGCTATTATGCCGGTTTACGGTACTGAATCGATGCGTTTTACGACCGGGTCTGATTTAGGGTAATTGCGGATATCTATCTGAATTACTTGTTTTCCTTGTTTGCTGATGATGGTGTCTAGGATCTTGTTCTTGTCCCTGGCGTTCTCGGCACTGCCGAAGAGTATCTCGACATTGTCTTTGTTGTACAGGGTCAGCTTGTCGATTGACGAAGCTGATACGAGGTTGATTGATTTCTGAAAAGCCGGACTCATCTCTTTCAGGCAGTTCATGGCGTTTTCCAGTGACCCATTCAGGAGATGCCGTCCGACCTTTATTTTACTAACCGGCAAATCGGTGATAATGGGAACGTTTATGCCTTCGGCATATTGGCGCTCCGCTATGATAAACAGCTCTTCGTCGACGAGAAAGAACTTTCCGGTGTGAGATATGAGTGCTTTGGGCACGCGCTCATCTACGACTATCTTGAGTGTACTCGGCAAAGCCCGTCTTACGACTACGCTCTTTACCCACGGGTCTTTCTCGATTTTGACCTGCAGCTTGCCTGTCGGCACACTCAGTAAATTAGTGTTCTCGGTTACTCCGCAAGTCTCGACGAGTTTCACGGGTGAGACATATTTGTTGCCGGATATATCTACGCTTTTAACATTGAATACACCGGACCTAAATAGCTGCGCCACGCCGACAACGACGACGATTGCGACCGATGCGATTATAAAAATCTGTTTTCTTCTAGTGCTCCTGATCTCTACGAGCTTCCGCTGTCTCTCCTCCGCTTTGGCGCGCGCAAGATCTCTTCCTTCGACCATTACTACCACCCGTCTATAATATTGCTGTAAATCATTGCTGTTATAACCAGAAAGGATTCTAATACTTGTCGACAGTTTTGGCAACCGGCAAAAGCCGCCCCTATCGCTCAAATCAAGTCCAAGACCACACTACATCAGCTCATTCTCGGGGCTATCAATGTTTCTTCAAATTCTCCAAGGAACTCTATCTCCGGCTCAAGATAGACCCCCGCATGCTCAAAGACTCTTAATTGAACCGCTTTTATTAGCGAATGTATGTCGGATGCTCTAGCGGAGCCGCGATTGATAATAAAGTTCGCATGCTTCTCCGAGACCTCAGCGTCACCGCTTCGCATCCCCTTGCACCCGGCTTTCTCTATCAACAAGCCCGCCGGCGTTCTCTTGGGGTTTTTAAAGACGCTGCCGGCGTTCGGAAACTGTAGAGGCTGATTGCTTTTTCTTTTTTCAAACCACTCCTCCAGTTGGCGCTTGATCATTTCGGGCTCGCCGGGAGTCAACGCGAGCGTAGCCTCGACTATGATATCGCCTTTGTCGAAATTACCATTGCGGTATTCAAAACAGAGGTCGCGAGCTTCCAATACTTTAAGCTCACAGGATTTCGAAAAAACCATTACGCTACTGACGACATCGCCGATACAGTGCTCGTGTGCGCCTGCATTCATCGCCAGCGCGCCCCCGAGGCTGCCGGGAATCCCTACAGCAAACGTCATGCCATCGAGTCCTTGCTTAGACGCCGTCTGCACCAGCAATGGCAGTGAAACCGCGGCGCCGGCCTGAATCTTTTTGCCGTCGACTCGCTTTAGCATGAAATCTTTTCCAAGACGTACCACGATTCCCTGAAAACCGGCATCCGATACGAGAAGATTAGAGCCCTTGCCGATGACAAAAAGTGGCAAGCCCCATTCGTTCGCCGAATACAGGACTGCCCTTAATTGGTCGAACGAGTCCGCAACAGCAAAAATCGCAGCGGGCCCGCCAGCGCGGATGCTCGTCTCTTTGGCAAGAATCTTGTTCTTGACGACGTTGTCCCCCAGGGCTTGTTGGAGTGAAAAATAAGCCCTGTTCAAATAGTGAGTGCCCACGTGCAACCATTCCTTGAATACAGGCTGAGCAAGTCCTCGCCTATGGTCGATATATCTCCCGCCCCCATCGTCAAAACGAGGTCGCCTTCCTTCACGTTCGCCCGCAAATACTTCGGTATCTCCGCTTTGTTCGGCAGGTAGACCACATTCTTTCTCGGGTCTTGCGCGAGCAACGCATCGACTATCGACTTCCCGGACACGCCCGGTATCGGCTCTTCGCCCGCCGAATATACATCCGTCAGCACGATCATGTCGGCATCCGAAAACGAAGCGCCGAAATCCTTGCCAAGAAATTTCGTCCTGGAATACCTGTGAGGTTGGAAAATGCAGATAAGACGCTTCCATTCTCCGCTCTTCGCGGCGCTCAGAGTCGCCTTGACTTCGGTCGGATGGTGAGCATAGTCATCGAAGAGCACAAAGTCCGGCGTCGTTCCGATGAGTTGGAAGCGACGCTTGACGCCGCAAAACTGCTTGAGAGCATCGAGCACTCCGTTTAAATCCAAACCGAGCTCAACACTGATGGCGATCGTGGCAAGCGAGTTATATATGTTGTGCATGCCGGGAACATTCAACTCGACCTTCGCGACATACTCTCCATTAAGGTAGAGGTCATATTGACACCCGAGCCTAATCTCACTGATATTACGAGCCGTGAAATCACGTGCCGGAACCGTGGAACCATCCTCTAAATCGACACCGTAGGTGATGAACCTCTTATCCGAGCGTGCCATGAGACGGATGACGCCCGCATCATCGCCGCAACAGACGACGAAACCATCTTGCGGCAACAGCTCGACAAAATCGCAGAAAACGTCGTCAATTTCCTCGAGCGACGCGTAGTAATCGAGGTGGTCTGCCTCGATATTGGTGATTATGATCGCCTCCGGCCGCAGATAGAGCAGCGAACCGTCGCTCTCGTCGGCCTCGGTTATAAAAAACTCTCCGCTGCCATACTTGGCGTTGCTCCCGATATCATTGAGCTCGCCGCCTATTAGGAACGTCGGGTTCTGGTTGGTCTTGTCGAAGGTCGAAGAAATCATCGAAGTCGTCGTGGTCTTGCCGTGAGTCCCGGCCACCGCGATGCTGCGCTTATCGTTTCCGAGCCAGGCAAGCATCTCAGCTCGACGAATCACCTTTAAGCCCCGCTCGCGCGCTGCCATAAGCTCAGGGTTTACTTCAGGTATAGCCGTTGAGACTACAACCACATCCGGCTCATCTATCGCCTCAGAATCGTGTCCTATGGATATTTCCGCACCCATGTCACGCAACGCTTTCGTGTAACGGGATTCTTTCAAGTCTGACCCGCTGACCTGAAAACCTTTCTCGAGCAGCACCTTTGCGATACCGCTCATGCCTGCACCACCGATTCCTATGAAATGGACATGTTCTGTGTTTTCAAGCATTGCTACTCCCCTGTTTCTTTGCATTCTACATCCAGTCTGTGTTGTAAGCTTTATCGTGCCGCTCGCAACTCTAGCAATTCCCACCCATCCCCGGTGTGTTCGCTCTTCATATCTTCTCTGCCGATACTGCCAATAATCTCTCGGCTGCCAATAATCTCTTGGGTGCTCATCTAGTCTGCGACCTTAGCCTGCGAGTTCGTCTCACTTATTTCGAAGATGAGAGCTGCTAGGTTTTCATCCGCATCCGGCTTTCCGAACGCGAGCGACGATTCTCTCATGACGCGCAGTCGCTCTTCATCCGATATGAGCGAGTCGACCATTTCACGTAATGTGCCGCCCGACAGTTCCCTATCCAATATGACCTCGGCCGCGCCTGTGTCTTTGAGGCTTCGCGCGTTCTTTTCCTGGTGGTTGTCGGTCGCGTATGGATACGGGATAAGGATCGCCGGCAAACCTTTCGCTGTTAGCTCGGCAATCGTAGTCGCTCCCGACCGGCAGACTAAAAGATCGGAACCGGCATAAGCGATGCTCATGTCGTCAATATACGGGAGCGCTTCGTAACGAAGGCTATCGTCCCCTCTTTGTATATCTTCAATCGCTCTCTTTACCAGTTCATAGTTTATCTTACCCGTAGCATGAACTATCTGCAAGCTGCCGTTATCACGCCACGTATCATACGCCTCAACAACCGCTTCGTTTATCTTCCGCGCACCCCTGCTGCCGCCAAAAATCAATAGGGTTTTACGTTTTTCATCGAGCCCAAAGACTTTTATTGCGGTTTCGCGGTGAGCGGCTAAGATCTCCCGGCGAATAGGGTTGCCGGTGACTTCGACACGCTTGCCGCGAGGAAAATACTCCTCCATGTCCGGATAGGAGACGGCCACGGCGCTCGCCACCCGCCCAAGGACCCGGTTCACAAGCCCGGGGAGCGCGTTTTGCTCATGGACGACCGTCGGGATATGGAGCAATACCGCTGCGCCAACGACCGGCAGGCTAACATACGCGCCCATTCCGACGACAATATCGGGCTTGAAGTGCCGCAGAAGATTCGCGGCTTCTATCGTTCCCTTGCCGGCCGAAAGAAAAGTGCCGAACGCCTTAAACGAAGGTTTTCGGGGTAAGCCTTTTGCCTCGATGGCCTTGAAGTCATAGCCGGCTTGCGGCACCAAAGCCGCCTCTAAACCCGCACCGGTGCCGACGAATAAAATATCAAGGTCTTTTTTTGCTCTTTGTAGTGCTGCGGCTAGCGCCAGACCCGGATACACGTGTCCCGCTGTTCCGCCGCCGCTTATTATCACTCGCATTCGTTTTGGTTCTCCCTGTCGCATTAGTTGCACTACTGCTTGAACGCTTCTTCACGCTGGCTTTACGCTTTTTGCTCGTAGCCTTGGTAGAGGCGGAACTCTTCGAGTCTTTCATTGATACCACATTCGAGGATGCCGCGACAGGCTTCTTCCGCGAGGCGCTCTTCTTGGTCTTTCTCGAGAGTGCCGTGCTCTTGCGTTCAGCCAAATCCCCCTGGGCGCCATCGAATAAGCTCAGCCTAGACTTCCGACGCCGCGATTTCGACTCACGCTCGTTTTCGACGGCGATGCTTAAGAGTAAACCGACCGCCGCAAGGTTGACCATGAGCGAAGAGCCGCCATAGCTTATGAACGGCATCGGTATGCCGGTTATGGGCAGAATCTGCGTTACCGTGCCCATGTTCACCAAAGCTTGCAGTACTATCATAGAAGTAACACCTGTGCCCAACAGGCGCCCGAAGTGGCTGTTGCATTTGAGCGATATCCGCACGCCATAATAGGCGAACGAAGCAAACAGAATAATCGTTGCCAGCGTTCCGAGCAGCCCGAGTTCCTCGCCGATTATCGCGAAGATGAAATCGGTGTGGGCCGCCGGCAGGTAGAAGTACTTCTGTCTGCTCATCCCTAAGCCCACGCCGAAAAGCCCGCCGGACCCAAATGCCAGCAACGACTGCCTTATCTGATAACCGGCTCCCAATGGATCGGCCGATGGGTTTAGAAAGGCTGAAATGCGCTTGAGACGATAGGATGCGGAATATATAAGATAGGTCGCACCGATTCCTCCCGTCGTCGCCAGCAAGAAGAGGTACTTCAGGTCGAAACCCGCGACAAAGACGGTAGCGAGAACAGCCAGGCAGATAGTGATCGTCGTCCCCATATCGGGCTGGAGCATAATGAGGGTCACTACTAATATGATTACAACCGCATATGAATAGAACAGCTCTTTCAGGTCATCAAGGTCTTTGCGACAGCGAGTAAAGACGTCCGCGGTGAATGTGATGACCGCAAGTTTAGCTATCTCTGACGGCTGTAATTGAAACCCGCCAAACGAAAACCAGCTTGTCGCACCACCGGCGCTCTTGCCTATACCGGGAATGAGTACGGCTACCAGCATTATCATTGACAGGCCTACCGCGGGACGCGCAAGACCCTGTATGGTGCGCAACGGGATGCGAGACGCAATCATCAGCGCCACAAAGCCTATCAACGCTGCCAACGTCTGCTTCTTGATATAATAATAGCTGTCACCGGTGCTCGCAAATGCGCGAATAGAACTCGCTGACAACACCATGATAAGCCCGAACAAAATCATGATGAAGACTAGTCCGAGCAACCTATAATAATCATGTCGGTCTTTAGATCTTGCTCTCGCCATCGCTTACCCCAAGGCTTAAAACGGCTTTCTTGAAGACATCTCCTCTTTGAGCGTAACCATTGAACGCGTCGAAGCTCGCGCACGCCGGGGATAACAGTACCACGTCTCCCGGTTGCGTAAGTGTTGCCGCACGTTCAACCGCTTCCTCGACCGTATCCGCATATTCTTGGCGGATATTCCCCGGCATCACCTGTAAGATATCGCGACCCGCCTCGCCAAAACCGACCACGGCTTTGACGCCCGGACCCAAACTCCGGGCCAGCGGGACAAAACTATTGCCTTTATTTCTGCCGCCGGCCAGAAGAACCAGCGGCTCCGAAAAGGCCGTCAGCGCTTTGACCGTCGCATCTACATTGGTCGCTTTCGAATCATTATAATAAGAGACCCCATTGATCGTTTCCACAAATTCCACCCGGTGGTGAAGCCCAGAGAACCCGGTCACGGTGTCCCTGATGACCTGCGCGTCTATACCAGCGACGAAACAGGCTGCCGCGACCGCCATGACATTTTCGATATTGTGGCTGCCGCGAATCTTAAGCTCGCTAATGCCGCAGAGGTCGATTTCCTTATCGAGGCGTATCACGATACGCCCTCCGCTAACACAGACACCGTTCTTAAGCTCGTCTTTGCTCGTGCCGATGACTCTCGCTTTTATCCCCGGCACCAGTGCTTTTACCTGCGGGTCGTCGAGATTTACGACGGCGATGTCGTCCGCCGTCTGGTTTAAAAATATCCTGCTCTTGGCCCTCGCATAGTCGGCAAAATCCGGGTGCCAATCGAGGTGGTCCTCAGTAATATTTAAAAGAACGGCGATTTTAGGTCTGAAATCGACAATCGTGTCGAGCTGAAAACTGCTCACCTCAACTATGAGTGTATCGACGCCACTATCGCCGGCAATCGACACGAGCGGTGTGCCGATATTGCCCCCGACTGCGGCTGAACGTCCCGCTGCATCGAAAACCTCGCCTATGAGGGTCGTCGTCGTTGTCTTGCCATTCGTTCCCGTGATGGCGATTATCGGTTTATCCGTAAGCCGATAGGCCAGCTCAATCTCGCTCCAAATCGGCAGACCGAGATTTCTTGCCGCCAACAGTACCGGGACGCGACTGGGCACGCCGGGGCTTACGACCACGAGGTCTACGCCGGCAAGCAGCCTGTCATCCTGCGCCCCCAGCTCTACATCGATGCCACCCGCGCGCAACTCCTGCGCAAGCACCGACATCTCATCCGTTGTCGATACATCCGACGCTAAAACTCTCGCACCGAGTGCTTTCAGTTTGAGCGCCGCAGCTGTTCCGCTGCGCCCAAGCCCTATGACCAGCACCCGTTTATTCGATAAATCCATTATCCGCCCCCTGCCGCCATCATAAAGTAGACGCCAAACCCGATGCCCGAGAGAATCCCGGAGACTATCCAAAACCTCATCATTATCTGCGTCTCAGACCAACCCAACATCTCGAAGTGGTGATGGATCGGGGCCATCTTCAAGACCCGCACTTTGAACAGGCGAAAACTTATCACCTGCGCGATAACAGAGAGGCCTTCGATGACGTAAATGCCTCCGATAAGAACGAGCAGCAGTTCGGTCTCTGTCAGAATCGACATTATCGCGATAGCTCCGCCTAAGCCCAGCGAACCGGTATCCCCCATAAAAATGCTGGCCGGATAGCTGTTGAACCATAAGAATCCGATGCACGCCCCTCCCGCCGCGGCGCAGATTATGGCCAGATCGAGCCTCCCCTGCTGGAAGGCGATACCGGCAAACGCAAGCATCGATATGGTCACGGTTCCGGCCGCCAACCCGTCAAGGCCATCGGTAAGATTGACGGTATTCGTAGCAGAGATGATTATAAAAAGAACGAACGTGATATATAAAAGCGGAATAATGACGTCTACGCCCGCGAAGGCGATCTTAAAGGACGGTTGTCCCATCGGTATAACGATGCTGGTCAGGGGGATAGAGACATCGGTATCGAGCCCTGCGAAATTGACGGCGAGCAGGCCGGCGGCGACCGCGATGACGAGCTGCCAGAATATCTTAGCCCGCGCTCTTAAACCGAGCGACCTTGCCTTAACGATTTTACTGTAATCGTCGACAAATCCTAACAAACCGCAGGCGAGAATGGTTATAATAGCTACGACACCGCGCATCGTGGTCGTCGCTATCAGAGAATAAGAGACAGCGATCGTAAATAGGATGATAATCCCGCCCATAGTCGGAGTTCCCGACTTGGTCAGGTGTTTCTGGGGTCCATCGATTCTGACGACTTGGCCCAAGCCCTCCCTGCGCAACAGCTTTATCCAGATAGGAGTTAGCGCCGCCGTTATTATCAACGCCATCACGGCAGTCATAAATATTTGGTACGTCGGATACCTAAAAAATGCGATCATTTAGACTGTTATCCTTGCTCAACTAAGAAAACGCTTTTCACTGCCGACCGCGCAACGGTAATGGTAATCATCGCAAGAGAACAGCTTTCAAGAAGTCAGAATCTTTAGACGTTTAGGTTCGGGCACGGGCAACCGCCACAAAGAAAAAGGCGGCGCACGGACGTTTTACGGATTCTGTGTTCTAAATTCTGCTTCATCACATGCTACCAGCGCTTCCACGATTCTTTCCAACCCCATAGCCCGCGACGCCTTTACCAGCACCGCGTCTCGCTCAACGCCCAGTTGCTCGAGTACTTGGGTAGCCGTATGTACGTCCATGCAGGCAATGACCGCTTTATTGCCCATGCCGGCCCTAACTGCCGCCTCCGCGATAAGCCGCCCCTCAACTCCTACCGCTATCAGAATATCGACGCCAAGCGCCGCTACCACTTCACCTATCCGCCGGTGCGCTTCCCTCGAAACCGGCCCCAACTCCAGCATGTCGCCGAGGACCGCGATACGTCGTCCCTTCGTCTCGACATCCATCAAGGTCGAAAGGGCTGCCACCATAGAAACAGGATTCGCGTTATATGCGTCGTTTAATATCAACACATCCCGCTCGGTTGTGACTATTTCCATCCGCATCGATGTCGGCTTGCACTCTGCCAGCGCGAGTCTAATGCTGTCTAGGCTCAACCCAAGCTCAATGCCGACCGCGATTGCCGCGAGCGCATTGTAAACGTTGTGCCTGCCGGGTACGGCAAGACGTACACGATAACTCGAAGAGTCACCGATTGTCAAGCTGAAGGCGGCCCTGCCGAGTTGGTCGACTTCGATACCTGATGCGCGCACGTCGCCGCCTGCGATGCCGTATGTGATCATCCGAGCCGACGTCCTATTCGAGATGCTCGTGCTCCACGCACAATCGGCGTTTAGCACCACTACACCCGCAGGCGTAATTACCTCGATAAGCTCGGCTTTCGCATGGGCTATTTTTTCCAGCGTACCGAGAAGCTCTATATGCGCTTCCCCGATATTCGTAATGACGCCGATGTTGGGCGCCGCGATATCGGCAAGCTCCTTTATTTGACCAAGACCCCTCATGCCCATCTCTACGACTAGGGCCGATGTATCTAAATCGGCTTTTAGAATGGTTAGCGGGACTCCTATCTCATTATTATAATTCTTGGTTGTGCTTACAACGTTCATTGATTTCGAAAGCACACCGGTCAACATGTCTTTGGTAGTCGTCTTGCCCGTACTGCCCGTCACGCCTATTACGGTGGCCGATAGCTTTGCGCGATAATACGCTGCTATCGCCTGGAACGCGCGGAGCGTGTCGGCGACCTCGACCGCAAATTGCGCCCCGGCCGGCGGCTTCATACCGCTCGATATCGCCCGGCTCGCAATCAAGAAGCCGGCTGCGCCGGCTCTTATCGCGTCCTCTATGTACGCATGACCATCGGTCGTCCCCTTAAGAGGTATAAAAAGATCCCCGAAGACAACGGCTCGACTATCTATGCCGACGCCGTTCACCCTAGCGTCCAGCGACCCATATAAAAGCGTGCCGCCCGTGCATAATACTATCTCAGCCGCCTTCAGTCGTATCATCCCTTCAATACCTCAAGGTAACCTCTAGCCACATCTCTATCGTCAAAGGGCATTTTTTCTCCCTTGATCTCCTGGCCACCCTCATGGCCCTTGCCGGCTATTATCACAGTGTCACCATTACCAGCACAAGCGATAGCCTCTTTGATAGCCAGTCTTCTGTCCTCGATAATATGATAGCCGTTGCCATTTAGCGCACGCACTCCCGCTGCGATCTCCTCTATAATCTTGCCCGGTTCTTCGCTCCGCGGATTATCCGATGTTAAGATTGCGTAATCACTCAATTGCGTCCCAATCCTGCCCATTAACGGCCGCTTTCCCCGGTCGCGATCGCCGCCGCAGCCAAAAACCGTTATCAGCCTTCCGGTTGTGATCTCTCGCGCTGCGGTCAGAACCTTCTCGAGGCTGTCGGGAGTATGCGCATAATCGACGATGACACTAAAACCCTGTCCGCAATCTATACGCTCGAACCTCCCCGGTACCGCCGCCAACGCCTCTAATCCAACTTTAACTATATCAATCCCGATTCCTTGTGAATATGCGACTCCGGCCGCGGCCAACGCGTTTTGTATATTGAACATACCCGGCAACCTCAGCGCTACACTCGTCTGCGCCCCCGGCATGTGAAGCTCGAATTTTGAACCGTCGGCTCTGGCTTCTATATTTGTGGCATAAACCTCTACTTTATCTTTACTGCTAAACCTTATATATTGCGTACCGGTCTCTTCGATTATTCGGCGTCCGAATTGGTCGTCGACATTGATGACGTGTGCAACATCCCGACCAGACGTCCCTTCGAATATACGGCGCTTGACCTTGAAGTACTCCTCCATCGTCCCGTGATAATCAAGATGCTCCCGGCTCAAGTTCGTAAAGACGAGGGCGTTAAAATCACAGGCCTCAACCCGCGCAAGGTCTATAGCGTGAGATGATACCTCAATCGCCACAGCCTCGACACCGGCATCGACCATAGACGCGAAGAGCTGCTGTATGTCGAGTGATTCGGGCGTGGTTCGCTCGACTGCAAAGACTTCATCGCCAATCCGATACTCGATGGTGCCGATGAGGCCCGTCTTATATCCGGATGACCTAAATATCGAATCGATCATATAGGTCGTCGTAGTCTTCCCATTGGTTCCGGTTACGCCGGCAAGCCTCATCTGGCGGGTAGGATGCCCGTAGAAAGCGCTCGCCGCCCGTGCCATACCGATGCGCGTGTCTGCGACAACGACCTGCGTTATCGATAGGTCAGGCAAAAGCTCTTCGACCATGACCGCCGACGCCCCCGCTTCTTGCGCGCGCCCGGCAAACTCATGGCCGTCACTTTTGAATCCGCGAACGCAGAAGAAAAGGTCGCCGCTTTCTACCCGGCGCGAATCATAGGCCAAGCCCGATATTTCAATATCAGGATCGCCCTCAACCTTGATTTCTTCGATTTCATCAATAATGTCTGTCAGTCGCACGCTATCCTCCATAAACCATTATATAATATCAAGACGCAAAAGCCGCGGGCTAGCAGCAATGGTTTATTCGATGGACACACCGATCCTCATTGCCAACTACAAACAATCTTCTATATATTTTCCCAAATAACCTGCTAAAGCCTGCTTCTTGCACCGAGTTGCCGGCAAGCGCTCGCTTACTATTCCGGAGGTATTTTGAGATATCGCAGCGAGAACTCAGCTATTTTGCTGAAAACCGGAGCCGCGACCGACCCGCCGTAAATGCTCTGTTGAGGCTCGTCGATAACGACCGATATTACCAGCTGAGGGTCGTTCATCGGTGCCATGCCCATGAAGGAGGCGATATATTTTCCTTGCTCATATCCGCGCCCGCTGACTTTGGCTTTTTGGGCCGTCCCGGTCTTTCCGCCCACGCGATACCCGGCCACCTTGGCCTGCTTGCCGGTTCCTTCTAAGACTGCTTTTTCAAGAATTTCCCGCATCTGCTCAGCGGTTGCGGCATTGAGAACTCGCTTACCGCTCACAATTTCGGTCTTTTCCACAATACGACCACGCGTGCCTGCCGCCTCTATTAGAAAATGGGGGCGTGTAGGAACACCATCGTTGGCAATCGTCGCCATAGCTTTTGTCATAGCCAGTTGTGTAGTGCAAATACCCTGTCCAAACGGTATGTTAGCAAGCGACATCTTAGACCAATTCTCCACCTGCGGATAATAGCCTCTAGCTTCGCCGGGAAAATCTATGTCGCAAGACTTGTTAAGCTCGAAGCGCTTAAGATATTCGTCGATTCGCTCTTTGCCGATCATAGCTCCAACTTTGACCATGCCGACGTTACTAGATTCCTGCACAATCTCTGCGAATGTAAAGTTCTTCGCCGGTCTCGGGTGCGATTCTTTGATATTCTTCGACCCGACCCTAATCGTCGGTTCAAGATAGAACGCCGTCGAAGGACTGCAAACCTTCTCTTCAAGAGCAATAGCCGCAATGACCGCCTTCATTGTCGAACCGGGCTCATAGAGGTCGGTTATGGCCTTGTTCCGGAGATTGGTGTCGTCGAGCGTCTCGAGCTTATTCGGGTTATAGCAAGGTACGTTCGCCATCGCATAGATTTCGCCGGTCTTAGGATTCATGACAATCACACCGCCCGATTTGGCTTTATACTCCTCGACCGCTTTCGCCAGCTCCAGCTCGGCCTTGTACTGTATCTCCCGGTCGATCGTAATTTTGATACCGACCCCGTCAATCGGTCGTGATGATGATTGGATGCTTCGAGGAATGGGTCTGCCCTGACCATCCTTCTCGGCTACTATCCTCCCCGGTTTGCCGTAGAGAAGCTCGTTATATTCCAATTCAAGGCCGCCGAGGCCGTGGTTGTCCATGCCGGCAAATCCTAAGACGTGCCCCGCTAACGAGCCGTTTGGATAATAGCGCTTGCTCTCTTTGATATAGCCTATCCCTTTAACCTTGTCTTCTTCGACGATTTTCTTTATCCGTGCGAGAGTCTTAGAATCGGTTTTCCTGACAATATAAATGAACCCCGACTGTTTTATAAGGGAATCCAACAGCTTTCGTTCATCTTTCTTTAGAATCGGGGCCAGTTTCTTAGCGAAGTTCTTCGGGTCATCTATAAGGTAGGGAGTTGCATAGACCGAGTCCATTAAGATATTGACCGCAAGTTCGCTGCCGTTTCTATCTAGGATTTCGCCTCTCTTCGAGGGTAGTTCTATTACGCGGAGCCTTTGCTTCTCGGCCATTTCATCGTATTCGGTCGAGGACATCGCCTGGACGTAAAAGAGCCGTCCTGAGACAGTCATTAGACCGACGATTATGATGGCGAGGAGGAATTTTAGACGTATTTCAAGCACACGATTTTTGCCCACGGGTTATCTTCCCTTTTCCGCCCTGTTCCGCCGAGTCGGTCATTTGGCTAATTTAACAAGGTCTACGACATGCCAAAACAACACTCTATACCAACGTCCTCTCTACTGCAATGACAACAGCTAAACGCCGGTCTTTTGTATATCTCTATTGCTCTGCGGGATTTTTGTCATAAGCCGGTTCGGAACCGCCAACCGCGACCCGAAGATACGAAATCTTCGGCGCTTTAACCATAGACAACTTATTAATAGCGACCGACTCGATTCTTTGCGGCGACTCAAGCTTAGCCTTGCGTGCCAGAAGTTTGTCCTGTTCCTGTTGGGCTATCTGAATCTCTTTCTTGACCATCTCAGTCTGATAGCTCAGTTGAGAGACCAGAGCTTGTTGCGCGACGTTAAGAATAATACAGGCCGTCAGCGCCGAAACGGAAAGGACGAATAGCGGAAAGGGAATTTCTATTGAAGACGATGCTCTCCTAGACGTCGATACACGACGCGTGTTCTCGTCTATAACTCTTAGGTTATGCCGTTGTTTAGGCCGTTCCTGGGGTCTTACCTGGTGTTTCACCGCGACTTTTTGCGCTGCTTGTATTGTCCTCACCTCTTACAGTTTCTCCGCTGCCCGCAGCCGGGCACTTTCCGCTCGTGGGTTATCGGCCAGCTCTTTTGGTTCCGGCCTTATTGCTTTTCTTGTTACAACACGCAACTGCGGTTTGAGACCGCAACTACAAACAGGCAAACCGGGTGGACAAAGACACACCGTTGCTAAATCGTTGATTACGCTCTTGGCGACTTTGTCCTCGAGCGAATGATACGAGATTACGACCAGCCTCCCCTGCGGCCTCAACCACCTGATGGCATCCCTAAAACTATTCTCAAGAATGCTTAGCTCGTCGTTGACCGCAATCCGTATTGCCTGAAAGGTCCGCTTGGCGGGATGTCCTCCCTTGCGCCTAGCAGGAGCCGGTATCGCATCTTTGATGATGTCCACCAACTCAAAGGTCGTGCCGATTGGGCGCTTTCTTCTAGCCTTCACGATTAAGGAGGCGATTCGATGCGCCCATCTTTCCTCGCCATACTCTTTGATGATCCGTGAAAGCTCCGCCTCCCCATAGGTGTTGACGATTTCGGCGGCGGTCAGCTTTTCGGTTTGGTCCATCCGCATATCGAGCGGAGCGTCAAACCGATAACTGAACCCCCGCTCAGCCCTGTCAAACTGTACGGAGGAGACTCCTAGATCGAACAGAACCCCGTCGACCGCATGGAGGCCTGCGCCGGTCAGTATTCGATCCAAATCCCTAAAATTGCCTTTTACTAAAGAAAATATTTGCTGGCTGAAGCGTGCTAGTCTAACCCTTGCTGCGTCCAGTGCTGCGTCATCTGCGTCGATCCCTAGTAAGTAGCCTTCCGGCTTGATCAAATCTAGTATTGCCTCTGCATGTCCTGCCCCGCCCAAAGTGCAGTCTATGACTGTGCTACCATTAGTGCAATGTAAGTGCTTCAGGACCTCAGCCAGCAAAACGGGTTCGTGATAATATTCCATTATTGCGCCTTATACGCCGAATTCCGCGATTTCTTCCGCAATCTCAGCCGCGGCCTGCTCAGCGCCGGCAATGTGCTGCTCGTATTTCTCCTTTTCCCATATCTCGATCTTGTTCGCTAAACCGACAATTACTATATCCTTATCGAGTGCTGCGAAATCCCTTAGATTCTGGGCTATCGATATCCTTCCCTGCCGGCTTACTTCTCCCTCGACAGCGCTACCGATAAAGAATCTCTGGTAGTTCCGCACACTCGCTTTCGTCGTTGGCAGCGAGTTGATCTTCTCGACTATCTCAAACCAATCTTTTTTTGTGTAAACCAGAAGACAATTGTCGAACGATTTCGTGATGAAAAGCCCATCCGCGAACGCTTCTCTAAACTTCGCGGGCAGAATGATTCTTCCCTTTTCATCTACCGAATGATAATGCTCTCCAAAAAACAATGCGTTGTCCCCTCGGCGTTGGCTGTACAAACCACTCTACTCCACTTTGTTCCACTCTGCAACTACTATTCTCCAAAAACTATCACTTTCCTTTCATTTTTCATAGAACTATTTGTTCTGGCAACGAATGGGAATCAAGCAAGCGGGCTGCTAGCACAGCCTAAAAGCCGCTCAAAAATATTTCTGCGCAAGCTGATTATTTTTTAAGATTTAGGGTTGGTTTCGAGAAGGGCTTATCTCCGCAACGTTGCGATAAGCCGGTTGGTGTTGAGCAAGAGGTCTAGCGCATCCTCCGGAGACTTCGTTATGATATCGGCGGCCTCGAGCGCTTCGGCGGAGCAGCCTTCACCTCCGACGACCGCAATAGCGAGTTTGGCTAGTTTGAGCATCTCGGCGTCGTTAGCACCATTGCCGATGGCCACCGCTGTCTCCGCACCCAGATTCTCCAGAAACTCGGCTTTCTGTAAACCCTCACCGGGCGGTGTGACCTTATGGATGACGGCGGGCAGTTTGCCTCTCTGCGAGTCGAGCCGACCATGGGTGTCGGCGGTTATGACATAGATCTCAAGCCCTCCGGAGAGCTTCTGCAGGCGCTCTATTACCGATTCGGGGATTATCCCGTCCAACGCTATGGTGCCGTTCATATCGAGAACCAGGCTCTTGAATTGATATATTCCCCTACCGGGAATATCGAGGTTGATCATTGGAAATCCCCTAAGATATTTCGTCGACAGAATCGCGTGTAAGCTTGAGAAATATACCGATAGGCTAGCTCTTGCCGAACAATCGGGCCCAGACAAAAATCAATATGACCGAACCGACTATCGCTAGAAAGATGCTCCAAATGTTAATACCGCTTATACCCTCGCCGGAGAGAACATTGCCTATATAACCGCCGATGAGCGCGCCGACTACACCGAGGGCTATAGTGGTCACACAACCGCCTGGTTGCTTCCCCGGAACCAACAGGCGGGCAATCGTGCCTGCGACCAAACCCAGAATTATCCACGCTAAAACGCCCATTCTATCATCCCCCTCGTATCTTAAGCGGTATTATGCGGCACTATCGTCTTTAATGGAATCAACGAGTTTTCTAGTTCTTTCGGCAATCAGCTTCGATTCCCTGCTAAACTCCATATTTATTCTCTGACCTTCCTCGGCGACCCTGGTCCAGGTCTTCCAGTCGTCGTCTCTGCGTCGTTCTAATCGACATCGGTCTTTGAACATACCTGTACCTCCTAAGGTGATTCCACATGCGACATCTTAATAAGCATACTGTCGTATTGGAATCGCAATTCCAGCGTGGCGCCTCCCAACTGCAAAGCGCTTCATCTTTTTGCATTAATAATATCGGCCATTAGCGTCATTCTTTACACTTCTCGTATGAGGCAAAAGTTCATCGGTGTGCCGCCTATTAAGCGCTCCATGCCCTGACGTCGCATTTGAGATAGATTTTCTAAAACAGCCGGAGTGGTTGGGACGAAAAGACATCATGATCGCCGATTATCACTACTAGTAAAGCTTCCGATTGCGGTGAAAATCAGGTATTATTACATTAAGAATGGTTTGTTCATCTTTAATTCAGGAGACTGTTTTGAAAAAGAAGAAGACGCGGCGCTCCCCTTTTGAGAAGCTTATCTTCCTGTTGTCCGCGATGCTCATCGGGGCCAGCGGTTTTATGTTCTTTAATATCGATCGAAACCAGGTAAGCCTGCAATCCCCAAGAAACGATTTCTTCGCAAAAGTCGACGACGACCAGTCTAAAAAGGAGAAGGACCGGAATCCGTTCGTTATTCGCGATGGCTCAAACGCAATGCCGAAAGGTATGGGCCAATTTGAAGGACAAGAGCAGAAATTCACGCCAAAATGGCAGAAGGACAGGATAAAAGACCTGGCAGAGCGCGGAATTGATACTGGCGCAGAAGCACCTCCATCGGTTTCGAGCGGGGGCGGCATCACACCATCGGCTGTTGAGAGAAACGAGCCGGAGCCGGTCGTTGAGGACGAAGACGAGAATGACCTCGTTCCGGGCTCACACACAATACCCTAAAGACTAAAGCAGCACCTGACGTTAATAGGATTAGATACTCCACGCCTAGAAACACGACTTCACCGTTAAACTCTGCACACCGCTTGCTTAATGGTCGCTTGAGGGTTTCCGTCCTACGTGAATGGCAACCGCGCCGCCGAGAAGATTTCGATACGAAACATTCACCCAGCCCGCTTTCTCCATCATCGCGACGAGTTCTTTCTGTGGGGGAAAGGCTTGTATGCTGTCCGATAGATATTTATACGCGCTGTAGTCTTTGGAAAAGATCCTACCGGTGAGCGGGACGACGTTCGATAGAATGAATTTATAAGGAATTCTCAGCAATGCCGTTTCGGGTTCGGTCGATTCCAGGCAAACCATCCTTCCACCCGGCCGGACTACCCGATAAAACTCCTCGAGTACCGCCTGATAGTCGGGGGTGTTTCTCAGTCCCCACCCAACGGTCACCGCATCGAACGAATCGTCGTCAAAGGGAATGTCGTCGACCGACGCTTCGATAAACGAAATTGTGTCATCCTTGCCTGCCCGGACTATCTTCTCCTTCGCTATCTTAAGCATGTCCGAGCTAAAATCGACACCGACAACCTTCGCCCCGGTCTCGGCGTTTATCGCCAACGCGAGGTCCGCAGTGCCGCAACATGCATCCAACACAACCGAGCCGACCAATACTTGGGCACTCGTGGCAGCGAGCTTTCGCCAGCGCCGGTCGAGCCCGAGAGTAAGAATCCGGTTTAACAAGTCGTAGCGCCCGGAAACAGCGTCGAACATAGTCCGCACTCGCTCGGGCGATCGTATCGCTTTTCCAGTGTAATTCTTTGTTTCACTCATAGTTTAAATATAGCAGACGAATTGCGATTAAGAAACGAGCGCGTGCGTTCTACGAGCCGATGCCCAATTTAGCCGATTTTGCATTCAATCGAGATGGCCTCAACCCTGCGGATAACTCGGTTTAGAACAATGGATTGCTCGTAATACAAGCGTCTCTTTATTGTAATTCTGCTCTCTTTTGCGCAGAATGAAGAACTATAGCGGGTTTTTGGTTATAATGATTATGTACGCTTTTTAGTTTATAGAACGAGTAATTGCCGACGACGCCTACAGGCCGATGTTCTAGCCGAGAAGCAGGAGGTACCCCATGAAGATAGCCCTTACCGACGCAAGACTTCCGATTGTGACCGTCACCGGAGAGATCGACCACCACAACACGCATAGCGTCAAAGAGGTCCTCGATGAGGCTCTCGGTAAAGGCGAGGATATCGTTCTCGACCTCACCGACGTCGTCTACATGGATACGGCCGGCGTAAGCCTACTCTTCTCAACCGTTAAGACGCTCTTGAGCGTCGGCCGCCACATGGCTTTGGTTGTCGCCGATGAAAACGTAAAATATATAATCGGTGTGGTCGGGCTGCCGCAAATCGACAACATCCGCATCTACGATTCCCTCGATGAGGCCCTGCTCGCTATGGGGCAAGATGCCGTCTAGCTAGCCGCGACGGTTGACTAACACCCCGAAGATCTGCCGTACGACTGAGAGCGGTCCCGATTTTCCTGCACGCTCCGTCGACCCTTTAATACCTCAGCTCTTCTTGTTCACGGCATAACCATCAAGGTGTACTATATCTTTATGCTCTAGCCTAGGCGTAACCCGTCACCCGTTAAGCCTTTCGGCCAGGCGCGTAAACCTATCCTGAATCTTATTGTTCTTGACCGCGATCGCCAACGCCTTCTTGCTCCCCACGACGACTACGAGTTTCTTCCCGCGAGTGACCGCCGTATATAGCAGGTTTCGCTGGAGCATCATATAGTGTTGGGTATGGAGCGGCAGGACTACCACCGGGTACTCACTCCCCTGCGCCTTGTGGACCGAACACGCATAGGCGAGCATCAATTCGTCCAGATCGGATTGCTCGTATAAGACCATCTTGCCCTCGAAGTTGACGCGCACGACCCGCTCGACCCGGTCAATCGATGCGATTTTGCCGATGTCGCCATTGAAGACATCCAAATCGTAGTTGTTGCGAATCTGCATGACTTTATCGGCGACACGGAAGGTGCGGCTACCCCGCGAAATGGATTCCTGCTCCGGGTTGAGCAACTCCTGCAGCTCTTTGTTGAGGTTGGACGTGCCGAGCAAACCCTTGTGCATAGGCGTGAGCACTTGAATATCGTCTGTCGGGCTGAAGCCGAAGTGTGCCGGTATGCGCTGTGTGATGAGTGTCTTTATCGTCTCCAGGACCTCCTCGGGCTCGTCTTTTTCGATGACGAAGAAGTCGCGTCTGTGCCCCTCGCCCTTAACATACGGCATTTTACCACTATTTATGGCGTGGGCGTTCATTACCACCATACTCTCCCGGGCCTGCCTGAAGACTTCGGTCAAGCAGACCACCTCAACGCAGCCCGATGCTATGACATCCTTGAGCACGCCGCCAGGCCCCACGGACGGTAGCTGGTCGACGTCGCCGACGAGGACAATCTGAGAGGTCATCGGCAGCGCTTTTAGCACATTGTAGAAGAGCACGATATCGACCATCGAGACCTCGTCGAGGATGAGGATATCGACCTCGAGCGGGTTATCCGGCCCGCGCTCAAAGGACATGGCGCGCGGGCTGAACTCGAGCAGGCGGTGAATGGTCTTGGCCTCCATGCCGGTCGCCTCGCTCAGGCGCTTGGCGGCGCGCCCGGTCGGCGCCGCCAGCAAGACACGGCGCTCTTTTCCTTTGAGGATTTGGATGACCCCGTTTATAAGCGTCGTCTTTCCCGTACCGGGCCCTCCGGTGACCACCATCATCTTACTTTTTATCGCGCGCTTTATCGCATCTCTTTGCTGCCAGGCAAGCTCAATTGAAAACTCCTTCTCGAACCCGCCGATAGCCTTGTCTATATCGATATTGAGCCGCACAAGGTCGGATTCCAGAACCTGGCGCATCAGCCTAGCCGCACCGACCTCGGAGGCGTAGAGCGACCGCAGGTAGATGAGTTCGTCGCCGGTTTCTTCAGCGACATCCGAACCTTCTGCGACCGTGCACTCAGCGACGCTCTCGATGACGACTAGCCCCTGCACACTAAGCGAATCGACGGCGTGCTCGACAATCGTGTCGTCGATTTCGAGCATTTCGGCGGCCTTTTCGACAAGCAAAGCGCGCGGGCAGCAAACGTGGCCGTCCTCGCTGAAGGAACCGAGCACATGTAAAATCCCGGCTTCGGCGCGCTGCGGTGAGTTGGCCGCAATCCCAATATTCGACGCGATTTTATCTGCCGTCCTAAAACCGATGCCGAAGATATCGACGGCCAGCCGGTATGGATTCTCACTGACGATATCTATCGCTTTGTTACCGTACTCTTTATATATCTTTATCGCATAGGTCGTGGTGACACCATGCGACTGCAAAAATATCATGACCTCTTTTATGTCTTTCTGCTCCTGCCAGGCCTGGCAGATGCCCTCGATGCGCACCTTACCAATACCCTCCACCTCTAACAGGCGCGCAGGGCTGGTCTCGATGATGTCGAGCGTCTCCACGCCGAAGCAGTTGACCATGCGCGACGCCATGACCGGGCCGATGCCCTTTATCATTCCTGAGCCGAGGTATTTCTCGATGCCTACGAGTGTGGCCGGCTTTATTGTCGTAAATGACTGGGCTTTAAACTGATCGCCGTATTTACGGTCGCTCACCCAATACCCCTCAAGCCTGACGCTCTCTCCGGGTTGAACCCCTATCAGGCTCCCGACAGCGGTAACCGGCTCGCGGTTGCCCTTCACATTCAAGCGAACCACACTCCAGCCATTATCATCGTTGGAAAAGACGAAGTTCTCGAGGATACCTTCGAGGATATCGAGTTTCTGCGGGGGCACCCCCTGCCCCGATGGGATGTTGGCGCCTTTTTTATTCTTGTTTCCGAAAGCCAGCTGGTCTGATGTCATCTACTCACTTATCTTGCATTTATTCTCGGGTTTCTTATGAGATAATACCATGCCTCTCGATAACCCCATAGTAGTACATATGAACAATTATGCAAAACAAATAATGGTGGATATCGAACAAGTAGCTAGTGGTCGAGCCTAAAACGATTTCTGCTCGATGCCGGTGCTCGAAAGTTTGATTGGATGCGGGTGCCGCACTGTAATGTATCCAACACCCGCCGCATGAGTTCGCTTAGAACTGCCCGTGGTACTCCTTCACCTTTTTCGCGAAATCGCGCCCGTACTCGTAAGCTTTGGTCTCGTCATCCCGGTCCGGGCGGTAGTAGGCTTCGATGCCGGGCTCGTAGACCTCGACCGCCATCTTGCCCAGCTCTTCATAGACGTTCTTTACGCCTCCGCCTCCCCAGCCGTAGCTGCCGAAAGCGCCGACGATGCGATTCTTCGGTTTCAACCCACGCAGATAGGTTAGGAGCGAGGCGACCGTCGGGAACATGAGGTTGTTTAGCGTGGGTGTGCCGATTAGCGCCCCGCGCGCCTTCCAGAACTCCTTGACCGCGATGCTTCGCGCATTCGCTCTCAACTTGACGACCCTGCAGGCCACACCCTCGTCGATGATACCCTGCATCAGCGGCACCGTCATCATCTCGGTACCCTGCCACATGGTGTCGTAGATGATGGCGACACTCAGGTCGGCTTTGCCGTCGGCCATATCCAGGTAATCCTGGATGATTTTCTGCGGGAACTTGCGCCAGATGACGCCGTGGTCGGGCGCTATCATCTCGATATCGAGCCCCAGTTTCCGCACCTCGGCGAGTTTCGATTTGATTATCGACCCGAATGGCATGAGAATGTTCGCGTAGTAGTCGGCGATGGCGTCGTCGAGTTCGGCCTGGGAATGGGCGTGGACATACTCGTCGTCGAAGCGCTCGGCCGAAGCGATATGCTGGCCGAAACCGTCCTGGCTTATCAACAACTTGTCCTCCGGGAGATAGGTCATCATCGAATCCGGCCAGTGGAGCATGGGGGTCTCGAGAAAGGCCAGGGTGCGGCTTCCGATATTGAGCGTGTCACCCGTTTTTACGACGTTGATGTTCCAGTTCGAGATATCGAAAAAGCGCGCGATGCCCTTTTTCCCTTTCTCGGTGATATAGACGTTGGCGTCGGGGGCAAGCTGCATAATAGCCCCGAGCGAGGTCGCGTGGTCGTTCTCGATGTGGTTGACGACAACGTTCTTTATCTTTGCAGGGTCGACAAGGCGCTTGATGTTTCTGACCATGTCGCTGACAAAACTGTGCTTGACCGTATCTAGGAGCGTCACCTGTTCGTCCATGATAAGGTAATTGTCATAGCTTGTTCCG
>JASEGT010000024.1 GCA_030018005.1 Actinomycetota bacterium | reverse complement strand
GGCCCTCAAAGAAGAGTGGAACAGGCTTGCCGTCGAGGCGGGCATGTCGGTATTTCAGACGTGGCAATGGTCTTGGCACTGGTGGCAGGAGAACCGTAAGGGAAAAAAACTTCTCATCATAGCCGCGCGCGATGCTTCCGGGCTCGTGGCGCTGGCTCCGCTTTATATCACCTCCTCGTTTTTTGGATTGCCGTTAAAAGTAGTCTCTTTTATCGGCACCGAGGGTACCGACTACTTAGACGTTATCGCTGCGCCGGCGCGCGATGACGCGGTTGCGGCTATCTTCAAAGAGCTTTTTTCGCTCTCTATATGGGACGCCGTCGACCTCCACCAGATTTCCCAATCGAGTGAGACATGTGAGATAGTCCGGCAGCTCGCGGTTGCGGATAATCTCATCGGCGAGGTATTGGTTCAGGATACAAGCTATGCTTGCACGCTCGATTCGACCTGGGACGTTTTTTTTGTCGGCTTAAGCAAGAAATTTCGCACCAACGTGCAATATTATCGCCGGCGTCTGGAGCGAGATTACAACCTCGTGATTCGACAGAGCGATTGTGCTAGCGTCTCAGAGGATATGCGCCTTTTCTTCAATCTCCACCAGAAGCGCTTTCTAAACAAGAAGAAGCCCGGTGCATATCTCAATCCCAAGTTCAGGAGGTTTCACTCTGCGCTCGCGAGGGACCTTTGCGAGGCGGGATGGCTAAGGCTCTATGTTCTCGAAGCAGACGGCAAACCAGTCGCCGCCATATACGGTTTCGCGTTCGGGGGCTCATTCTATTACTACCTCGGCGGCTTCGAGCCGGACTGGGGCAAGCTGAGCGTCTCTACGGTTTTGATCGCGCAATCGATCCGGGACGCAATCGAGCAGGGTTGGACGTGCTACGATTTTTTGCGCGGCGATGAGCCTTACAAGCAAAAATGGGGTGCCGTCGCCTCCGGCAACCGCCGGGTCATCATAGGTCGAACCGGCAAAAAGTCGGGCGTTGTCAAGAAGATGCTCGCAATAGAGAACGATGTGTCTAAACAGGCCAAAGAAATCATGCAAAAATCATAAGCTCGCTCTCGCTATCGCCTTTTCTTGACATCGACCGCTACCACCATGTCTCTTCCGCCTTGTTTTGCCTCATAGAGCGCCTCATCGGCCAGGCTGACCAATTCATGCGCCGTTTCGGCATCTCTTGGATACGAGGCGAGCCCGATGCTGATGGTCACCGGCGACTGCGATTGCGTCCCTTTCTTGACTTGATGCTTGGCCTCGAGTTTAACTGCCTTGCGCAAGCGCTCAGCGGCTTTTTGCGCCTGCCGCTTGTTCGATTCCGGCATTATGATGGCGAATTCATCCCCGCCGTAGCGTACCGGCTGGTCGACGTCGCGAATGGTCTGCGCCATCACGAGAGACACTTCACTGAGAAGAGCATCCCCTGCTCCGCGCCCAAAGGTGTTGTTGTAATCGTTAAAGCCGTCGATGTCGACCAGGAGTATCGAAAACGACCTGCGGTATCGTTTTGAGCGCTTTAGCTCTTCGTGCAATATCTCTTTAAAGGATTCGTAATTGAAGAAACCCGTCAAGCGGTCGCGTCGCGCTAGCCGCTTCAGCTCGCTCTCAAAGCTGTTGATATAGTGCTCGGTGATGGTCGAGACGAGTTTGTCGAAAGGACGATTTATCCGCCTCTCAAGCTCATAGAATTCGATAATGGCGAAGTTCTCATCACAGAATTGCCACATAATTTCTCGGAGCAACTCGAGTTCTCGGAGCAACTCGCCTGGTTTATAGTCTTGTTGTTGTCGATTTGCACCAAGTTCGGCGGCGGACTCGAAAATGACCCCGTCCGGTTCGAAATCCTCGATTCGCTCCGGTGATTCGATTACCTTCGAAATACCACGCAGCAAGCTCGGTATATTGTCGACAAGTAGCGTTTCGGGTATTCTCGCCTTGAGATTTTTTTCATCGGGCGACTCCATGCGCCCCATCCAGCTCTCCACGATCACCCATATGTGGTCTCTAAACTGTGCCGCGACTTCTTTTAACGGCATGAGTTGGTCGGCGTTCCACTTAAGACTTTGCAAGTGATTCCCCTCTCCCTCAAAAGGCGCACTGCTTGTTTCTCTGATACCCATTCTTGCCACGGGAGAAACGCCATCCGGCATGCTATGGCTTAATCGTTCGGCGTCCACTAAGGGCCATATTGTTCTCGAACCTTAAGCTATTTATCATGTAGAATGGATTCAACTCTCAGCCCGGTACGTGTAAAATAGTGGAGTGTTCAGTTTCGGTTAGCCCAGTTTTCACATCATCATAAGATCGGCGCAGATAAAGATGCATGAGTAGCAGTAATAGATAAGTTATCGGGGGCATATGCAGGGGCAGGTCATCAAAGGGCGTTACAAGATTGACAAACCCATAGGACGCGGCGGCATGGCTACGGTCTACCGGGCATTCGACATGGTGCTCAACCGGCCGGTGGCGGTAAAGATATTGCACGTCCGCTTTACGAACAACGCCCATTTTGTCGAGCGCTTCAAGAGGGAAGCCCATTCGGCGGCCGGCCTCATCCACCGAAATATCGCCACCATATATGATACCGGCTACACCGACGGCATCTACTATATTGTCATGGAATACATAAACGGAAAAACGCTCAAGGAGCTCATCGATGAGCACGCGCCTTTTTCCGCGACGACCATTGCCGATATCGCGCGCCAGGTCGTCGACGCGCTCGCCCATGCGCACAGCAAAGGCATCATCCACCGCGACATCAAGCCGCAAAACATATTGATAACTGTCGACAAAATCGTCAAGGTCAGCGATTTCGGAATCGCCCGAGCCCTCGCGATGCCCGGCCTCACACAGAACGGCCGGGTGCTGGGGACCGCTCGCTACATCTCTCCCGAGCAGGCGCGGGGAAAACCGGCCGACCATCGCTCCGACCTCTACTCGCTCGGCGTAATACTCTTTGAGATGGCCACCGGTGAACCGCCGTTCGCAGGCGCCTCTTCCGTGGAGATAGCCGGAAAACATGTCGCCGAGTTCCCGAAACATGTGCGTGAAGTCAATCCTAAAATACCGATTGTGCTCGAAGTGATAATCGACAAACTCATGCGAAAAGAGCCAAGCGATAGATATGAGTCGGCCGAGGCCCTCCTCGAGGACTTGGAATACTGGGATTCCAAGGAGACGCGCGACCTAATGCGCGCGGCGATTCCAAAACGTCTCGACCGTGCGAGGACTCGGCGTGCCAGAAGAACGAAGCTTACCGGTTTCGCAAAGACGCTCGTCGTCTTCGGTGCTTTCTCCTTCGCGGTCATAGGCTATTACGGTGTCGGCGATCGGAGCCCGGCGGTGGTCGAGAAGCACACATCCGTCACGGTGCCGGCCGTCGAGGAGACCCGCGTCGAGACCGAGCGAATAGAAACCCTCTTACCCGTAGAGGTCGTCGATTACGACCCGGAGGGTAATGGCGACGAGAACCCTTCGCTGGTAGCTCGAATAATCGACGGTGACGATTCGACCGGCTGGACTACGGAGAGCTATCGCACGGCCAATTTCGGCAAATTAAAGGACGGAACTGGGGTATATATGGATTTCGGGAAACGCATCGACTTGAAAGAGATGACAATCGTATCTTCGGGCGGTTGGAGCGGAGCCGTAAAGGCTTCCGATGACGTTCTCGACTGGACGACCGTCAAGGAAATCGAAGGCGCCCGGCAAGAGCTCTCGGTCAAGACGGACGACACCTACCATCGATATTATCTGATATGGATAACTGATTTACCCCCGGTCGAGCAGGGTAAATATCGTGGTAGTATCTTCGAGATAAGGGCGCGGGGCAAGGCATACTAACAAGATGGAAAACGCGAGTTTCTTTCAGTCTGTTCCGGTAAAGATTTTTATTTAGCAAAGGCCCCCTTCCTGCTATAATAATGACCAAGATTTGCCAAAAATGGAGGCATTGAGCTAAAAGCGGCCTGCGGTGAAGCATTCCGCGAAAGCGCAGCTCAATCGTGATGCTTATGCAGCAGACACTTATTTTAAACGCGAGTACCGAGCCCCTGACATTCGTACCGGTTAAGAGAGCGCTTGTTCTTTTGCTCAAAGAAAAAGCGGAGATAGTCGAGACCCATGTAAGCAAGCGCATAAGAACCGAGAAGAAAGAGTTTCCCTACCCGCTGGTCATCAGGCTCATACACTATGTGGAGATACCACGCCGCTTCAGGGCCTTGGTAAGTAACGCGGTGCTCTTCGCGCGCGACCATCACACCTGCCAGTACTGCGGCAGGCATAAACACGATTTGAAAAAGAAAGAGCGGCTCACGCGCGAGCATGTCAAACCGATATCGCGCGGCGGCGTCGATACCTGGGAGAACGTCACGACGGCCTGCTCCACATGTAACCACAAAAAGAGCGACAAGCTGCCGTACGAGGCGAGGATGTACCCTAAGACGACGCCGTTTGAACCTCGCTATATCGCTCTGGTCTTGTTGAGCGAATCGATAGACGAAAAACAACGCCCCTATATCGAACCTTTTGTAAAGACAGCGTTCCGAACCGGTCGATAGCGGTTGGGATAATAAAGACGGGAAGGTTGGAGAAGAATTCTCCAACCTAATTTTATATTCAAGACTTCAAGGAGGTGCAGGGTTGACCCTGGGACGAGCGCATATTGTCATCGAAGGCAGGGTGCAAGGGGTATACTACCGTGCGAGCTTGAAAGAAGCGGCAGAGGGGTTGGGTCTCAAGGGCTGGGTCAGAAATTTGCCTGGAGGCGAAGTCGAAGCCGCGGTCGAAGGAGAAGAGAGCGCTATCGACGCGCTGGTGGAATGGTGCTGGAAAGGGCCGCCGCACGCCGCAGTCGACAATGTGACAGTTGAACCGGGGCCGCTCCTCGGCGATTTCGACACATTTCTTATTTTAAGGTAGGATTGTCTGTGATAAGCGGAAGTCGAAAGGATTAGACATGGAACTCGAGCCGATTGGTGGAAGGATACGGGAGCGTCTCGACGTCGTCAACAAAGGGCGCGAAATCGCGCTGCCCAAAGCTAGGCAGGTAATACGATTTTGCAGCGTGGCCATAAGAGCGATACACCGGGAGAGATTCGACGAGGCGCGAACCGGGCTCGAGCAAGCTAAGGCCGCACTGGTAGAGGCGCAAAAGGCGCTCAAAGACTGCCCCGAAATTTACTACGCGGGCTTCCTGCAGGACGCGGAGAAAGAGTATAGCGAGGGACGCGTGACGCTGGCGCTCGTCACCGGTGAGGAACTTCCGACCCCGGAAGAGCTCGAAATCGGCTTTCCTCCGTTTTTGTCGGGTCTGGGTGAGGCGATGGGAGAGCTCCGCCGGCATATTCTCGATATTATCCGCAAAGGCAAGCTCACCGAAGGCGAACGATTCTTGACTATGATGGACGATGTCTATTACTTCTTGATATCGTTCGACTACCCGGATGCGCTAACACCCGGCCTGCGCCGCATAACCGACCTGGCCCGCTCGGTTATGGAGAAGACCAGGGGCGACCTTACGACTTCGATGCGCCAATACGAGCTGCACGACGCTTTGGCGCGAGTCGAAAATTCCTTCACGGCACGGACCGATTAGGGGGAAACGGTGCGCTATAAAGCAGTCTTTTTCGACGCGGGGAATACGTTACTCAGTCCCTATCCATCGGTGGAGCAGGTTTGCCACGAAGTATTTGTCAGAGCGGGACACGATATCGAGTTCGATGCGATAAAGAAAGCGGTCTTTACCGGTGACCGTTACTACGAGATGCGCTACTGGCAAGACGATTCGTTCTGGCTCTCGGAGATAGAGGCGGCGTCGATGTGGGTCGACACCTACACACTCGTCGCCCGCGAGGTAGGAATAAACGGCGACGGAAAACGGTTGGCCCGCGAGATTTACGACGAATTCGGTCTCCACCATCGGTGGCAACTCTTCCCGGAGGTTTGCTCCGCACTCAAGGCGCTATACAACCTCGGGCTGCGGATCGGCATAGTCTCGAACTGGGATAGCCGCCTATCGGAGCTTTGCGCCGGCATCGGCATCACTAGATATCTCGATTTTATCTTGTCGTCGGCGGTGGTCGGTAGAATGAAACCGCAGCCGGACATCTTCCATATGGCGTTGGCGCGGGTCGGGGTCTCGCCCGAAGAGACCATCCATGTGGGCGATCATTACTATGCGGACGTGCTCGGATCGCGAAGCGTCGGTATAACCCCGGTTCTGGTCGACAGGGTTTGCAGTGCGGCGACTTTCGACTGTATAACCATCGATAATATCGGGGCGCTTCTCGATGTAATCGAAAAGACATAAAAAGACTTAAGGGCGGTAGGCATAACCGAGAAATATTCGCCTCCATTCGTACAACAAATTTTTATCGCCACGGCCTTTTATCCAAACGCTTACTTTGCTATAATTTTTCTTGCTGTCCCAAGAAGTTCGTTAGGCAACCTTACCGGAAAAGTGGTTTCTGTGGTTGGTAAGAGTCCCGAAAGGCTTCTTGGGACCATTTTTTGCTTCAAATCTTCAGCGCATATTCCTTGGTCACATTACGCTTGCTCGCTTTGTTATCCATAGGTTTACCGACACCTAAAATCGGGTAGCAAAGACTTAAACGGGAAGGAGGGGCAAGCGTGGCGGAGTTATTCGATTTTATCAGAAGAAGTCTGTTGTTGAGCATAGGAGCGATTGCGTTTACCGCGGAAAAAGCCCAGGAGTTGGTCGATGAACTCGTCGAAAAAGGCGAAATCACGCGCGAACAGGGGCTTTCGATGATGAAAGACGTCGTCGAAAAAGGGAATCACGCGCGCAAAGAGCTGCGCCAAAATATCAAAGCCGAAGTCAAAAAGGTCTTGGACGAAGCCGACATCCCTTCAAGGACCGACGTCAGAAACATCGAGGCCAAGCTCGACCGGCTCTTGTTAATGCAGGGGCAGCAGGCCTCACCGGACGAAGGAGCCGGGGAAGAGCCTGCCGAGGCGGTATAGGCAATCCCAATCAAAACGGCGCGTGAGCGCCGTTTTATCGATGCTCGATCCTGTTACTACATTAATCCTGTCACAAGCCGAATCGCTCGCAGTTGCATATAGGCCTATCCGATGGTGTGCGACGGGCTTGAAGATGCATTCTTTTAATCCGACTATTGCCCTAACTATCGCCGAACGGCATTAATTTGCCTTCAAGGGATATAAGGCCTTTACCGAGAATGATAGAGAGGCGCGTATTTCTTGAGTTCTTCAAGAGCTACCTTGAGCACTGGATTTGTCGTCGAGACAGCTTCATTGGCCCCGATGTTTCTTAAGTGCCAAATAAGCGCTCGCAGAATAAGTGCCCATTACATATAATACCAATAGGGGCTCGGTCGGAGAATCTCTTGCGTGCCATCGCGCGAGAAGAGAGCCGCAGGCGAATACCGCCTGGTTGAGATTGCGTCCGGGTTTGGTTTCGCGGGACATTGGAGGAAAAATGGAGGAGAAAGCCAGGGGCTCAAGATCTCTCGTCGAGTCGATCCTCGACTTGTTTGAAGTCAGTTCGACCTATCTTAGACAGCAGGTCAAACAAGTAGTCGATGAGAGCATAGCCGGACCCATCGGGACTGCGGCCAAGAAAGCCGCTTTTATCATGCTGGCCTTTACGCTCTTCTCTATCGCCGCGATCTTTATCTCTGTTGGGCTGTTTTTACTCTTTGCGACGCTCGTCGGCTATATCCTTGCCTATTTGAGCATCGGCATAGTCCTCGTCATTTTCGGAGCGATTCTTGTTTGGCAGGCTACGGACAAGAAAACGCCAAAGCCGCCGAAACGTAAGTAGGATTTGGGGCATCCCATGGAGAAATAGAGATGCGGGGAAGAGGGGCACCGAGCTGTTTGTCGTCTTAATAGGTAATCAACGGCCAAGCGCCGTCTCTCAGACGACTTCGTCAAATCCGGTATCTGACAAGGTCGCCGAGGCGGTTTCACATATTAGAGTAGCGTAAAGTACAAAAAAATACGACTTGTTTTTAGTGTAAACGGGTAGAACAATAGCAGATTATTTATAATAGGAGGAGTAATAGTGTTCAAGACAAACAATGATTTAATGTTTCAAGCCAGAAAGGGCGGCTATGCCGTTGGTGCCTTTAACACCAACAATCTAGAGATCACGCAAGCGATCTTTAAAGCCGCCAAAGAAGAGAAATCCCCGATTATCCTGGCTGTTTCCCCGTCGGCGATGAAGTATGCGGGTCCCCGCAACCTCGTCGCCATGGCGAAAATCGCCACGGAAGAGACCGGAGTTCCGGTAGCGGTCCATCTCGACCACGGAACCGAGTTCGAACACCTGGTAAGCGCGATTCAGGCAGGCTTTTCGTCGATCATGTACGATGGTTCGAAACATCCCTACGAGGAGAACGTAAGGCTAACCGCAGAGGCGGTCAAGCTCGGGCATGCGGCCGGCATATCGGTCGAGGGTGAGCTCGGTAGGCTCGTTGGAACCGAAGACCACATCACGGTTAGCGAGCGCGAAGCCTCGATGACCCACCCGGACCAGGCGCTCGACTACGTAGAGCGGACCGGAATAGACGCGCTGGCGGTCTCAATCGGCAACGCGCACGGTTGGTACAAGGGTAAACCGGAACTCGACTTCAAGCGGCTCGAAGAGATAGGCAAAATAGTCGGCGACAAAGCCTTGCTGGTCTTGCACGGAGCATCGGGCATCCCAGACGAGGACATCCGCACGGCGGTCTCGCTCGGCATAACGAAGATAAATATCGACACTGAGATTCGAGATGCGTTCAGGCGTGGTGTCGAAGGGTTTATGAAAGAGAATCCCGACGTCATCGACCCGAGGAAATTCTTGAAACCGGCGATAGATGAGATGTACAAGATCGTCAGCGGAAAAATAAAACTATTCGGCTCGTCGAACGCGGCGACCGACTTTATTGCTACAGTGACCGGGAGGGCTGTTTAATGAGGATAGGCATGTTGACCGGCGGTGGAGATTCGAGCGCTATCAATGCCGCTATACGCGCGGTTGTCCGCAGAGGCCTGGCCGGCGGGCACCAGATTCTTGGTTTTAAGAACGGGTGGGCAGGTCCCATCAACGGCGATTACGTTGAAATGACCGCTGATATGGTCTCCGGTATCTTACCGAAGGGCGGAACGATTCTAGGCACGTCCCGCACCAATCCCTTCAAAATAGATGGTGCGGTAGATAAGATGCGCGAGAACATGAAGCGCCTCGGCATCGAGGCGATGGTCTGCATAGGCGGAGACGACACCCTCGGCGTCGCACATAAGCTCAACCATCTCGACGAGCCGGTTCCGGCCGTCGGTATCCCCCAGACCATCGATAACGACATCAACGGGACCGATTACGCGATAGGTTTCCAGACCGCGGTCACAGTGGCGACGGAAGCAATCGACAAGCTCCATACGACAGCCGAATCGCACCACCGTATCATGGTCGTCGAAGTAATGGGTCGAGATGCCGGACATGTCGCGCTCTACGCCGGTCTTGCCGGCGGAGCCGATATCATACTCGTGCCCGAGCATCGTTTCAATATGGACGCGATCATAGACAGGATAAAGAAACGCCGCCAGGGCGGCAAGACCTTCAGTATAGTGGTCGTCGCTGAGGGCGCGAGGCCCGAAGGGCGCGAGCAGGTCGTGACATCGGAGAAGACCGACGCGTTCGGTCACGTGAGGCTTGGAGGCGTTGCGGAGCACCTTGCGGATGTAATCGAGGAGAAGACCGGTCTTGAGACCAGGTCGATGAACCTCGGCCACCTCCAGCGAGGCGGAATGGCGACCCCGTTCGATCGCGTTATCGCGACCGAGTTCGGCATCGAAGCCATCGAGCTTGTCGAGAAGGGCGAATTTGATCGGATGACTTCGATTCAGCACGGACAGGTGACATCCATCCCATTGGCGGAAGCGCTCACCTTGAGGCCGATAGATGAGCGGGTCTTCGAGATGGCGCAGATATTCTTTTAATCTTAAGCGAATAACAGCCGATACAGGCTGTATGCGACTTAAAGCATCTTCCTTAAGTTAACCCGGTGTCTTAATATAGCACCGGGTTAACTCGTTTTCCCGCCGACCGCCAAATAATCGTTGCAATGCGGGCGGCGATGCCATACGCTCTTATTACCGGTTAATAGGAGGGCGCATGGTTCTTAAAATCGTCTACACTGTCTTTATCGGAATTTTGCTCGTGTTGTTTGTGGGGATAGGCATCGAGACCTTCTACCCGCAACCGCAGTACCCCGAATATCCCGTAAGTCTTGAGAGACCATCGCCTGATGGGACCGAGACCGCCGCGGACATAAAGACGCGCGAGGAGTTTCAGAAGAAAGAGAAGAGCTATCAAGCGCAAATCAAGATATATAACCGCAACGTTTTTATCGTCGCGCTCGTATTCGCGCTATTGTTTATGGCAATCAGCCTCTTTCTTGCCGAAAAGCTGCTCGTCATAGCGGATGGCCTGCTACTAGGCGGGGTCTTTACGCTCGCGTACGCGGTGGGGCGTGGGTTCATGGCCGACGACAAATTCCGGTTTATCGCGGTCAGTGTTAGCCTGGTGGTTGCCCTTATAACCGGATATTTGAAGTTTATTCGCCCGCTTGAGGGCAAGGAGACCCCGGATGCCGGATAATAGTCCCGGCGTCATCTACACTCTATAGCCTCTAGCGTGCCGGCTAAAGCGAATGGAGGTATGCCTCAAGGCGGTTGCACGCCTCTTCTATATTCTCGAGCGAGTTAGCGTATGAGAACCGCAGGTACCCTTCGGCGTTGCTGCCGAAGTCTATTCCCGGCGTCACTGCCACCCTTGCGTACTCTAGGATATCGAGCGCCAGCTTATACGAGTCGGCCCCGAATTGCTTCGCGTTAGCCAGGACGTAGAACGCGCCGGTCGGCTCGACGGCGATACCAAAACCAATCTCTTTCAGGCGCGGCACCAGGTATTTGCGTCGCTGGTCATAGGTGGCGAGCATCATCGCCAGGTCGTCGGCGGTCTCTTTGAGCGCCGCTATTCCCGCCCACTGCACGAAGCTGTTCGCTGAGATGAAGAGGTTCTGCTGGACCTTTTGCATCGGTCTGATGAACTCCTTAGGCGCGATGGCATATCCGAGGCGCCACCCCGTCATCGCATAGAGCTTCGAGAAGCCGTTGAGCACGAAGGCCTTGTCGGTAAATTCGAGTATCGAGTGCTCTTTTCCCTCATAACAGAGGCCGTGGTAAATCTCGTCCGAGATAATGTAGAGCGAGTCGCTTGCCATGGATGCTATCTCGCGCATGACCGCCTCGTCTAAGACGTTTCCGGTCGGATTTGCGGGCGAGTTTATAAGTATCGCCTTGGTCTTGTCATCGAGGACGGCGCGGATGTTTTCGGGCCGGTATTGAAAACCGTCTTCCTCGTAGACGTTGACGTCCTTGGGCTCGCCGTCGGCAAAGCGTATGAAGTTAGGGTAGCAGGAGTAGCCCGGGTTGGAGAGGATGACCTTTTCGCCCGGATTCAAAAGCGCCGAGAAGACGAGGAGCATCGCAGGAGAGGTGCCCGAGGTCACCAGGACCTGGTCGGGGGAGATGTCTACCCCGTATTTGTCGCGATAATGCTCGACGATGGCCTCGCGCAGCTCCAGGAGGCCAAGGCTGTGCGTATACTGGGTCTTGCCGCTTTGGATCGCCGCACAGCCGGCGTCTTTTACCGCCTGCGGCGTCTCGAAATCGGGCATACCTATCTCCAGGTGGATGATATCTTTACCCTCGCGCTCCATCGCTTGGGCTCTCTCGAGGATTTCCATAACGATGAAGGGCGGCATGTCGCAAGCTTTGCGCGATATCATAATCTCTCCTTGCAGCTCTACGGTTTCCGTTTATTGTCCTCTAATTATTTGCATCTGTCGACCTTTTGAGCCTTGGCGCTGCGCTTGGCTAAATGTGACCGCTCTCAACACAAACATGTTCTCATGCTCTAAGTCAGCTTCGGCGAAAATATTGTGATATTCGCCATAAAACTGCTGGTAAACATCTATTGTTCTTAATGAAATAAGCCTTATCCCTGTTTGCCGAGCGCGAAGTGGGTATAAATGAATTAAGTCCGGCGCAAGGCGACTATTTAAGGCTATTAATTGATATCAGGAAGATGAGGAGGTGAGAAGAATGACAGCACTTCGCAGATGGGATCCTTGGCGCGAGCTTTCCAGGGTACAGGATGATTTGAGCAGCATGTTCGAGCGCGCTTTTGGGTCCGAGAGGAGAGAGCGGCTGATGCTTTCACACTGGATGCCCGATGTCGACATCTACGAGAAGGAGAACAAAATCTACATCAGAATGGATATTCCCGAGATCGAACCCGAGGATATCGATATCTCCATTGTGGACAATACCATGAAGATAAAAGGCGAGCGCAAGATGACCGAGGAGGTCAAAGAGGAGAACTACTACCGGATGGAGCGCAGGTACGGTTCGTTCGAGCGCATGATAGAGCTGCCGGTTTCGGTAAAGATGGATGCTATCGAGGCTACCTACAAGAACGGTGTTCTCCATGTCGAGCTGCCCAAGGCCGAGGAGGTCAAAGCCAAGGAGATAAAAATCAAAGCCGCGTAGGGATATTTGTAAATGGCATAAATGGCACCGGTCTTGAAGGCTTGAACTAAGCTCTTAGCTTCTTAACGTCTCAACTTTCAAGGCCGTTGCCGCTTGCCGGTTTCCTCAACCTCGTATCCGCCCATCGCCAGAACCTGTTCCTTGAACTCTTCCGTTCCGATGATTCCGAGCATTAATTGAACTTTCTCGTCCTCCAGGTACTCGCTGGGGATGACCAGGTCGTAGCGTTCTTTTGTCACCGGGATGAAATCGAGCGAAAGGGCGTTGGCGGCGGCCTTGATACCGAGACCCGCATCGGCCGCCCCCGAGGCGACGGCAATCGCCACGCTCATATGGGTGTATTCCTCGTTAAGGTAACCCGCGATAGCGCCTGCCCCGATGCCGGCTTTACCGAGTTCGTAATCGAGCAGGATACGGGTGCCGGAACCGGGTTGGCGGTTGACGAAGACGATATCGCCGCGCGTAAGGTCACGAACGCCTTGGATGCCTTTCGGGTTGCCGCCTGCGACCATGAAACCCTGCCAGCGGTGGACGAGCGTGATAAGCGTTACCGGGGTAGAGGGCAGGTAGCGCTGGATGTAGGAATGATTATATTCACCGGTTTCGGTATCGAGCAGGTGGGAGCCGGCGAAATGCGCAGTTCGCTTTCTGAGCGCGATTAAGCCTCCCAGGCTTCCGACATTGCTCGATGAGATCTGCACCCTACCGCCGGTCTTTTCTTTCAGCATGCTTCCTATCAAATCGATGGTCATATCGTGGGAGCCGATAACTATTAACCTTCCATTGATCATTTCACGCGAAGCGAGGAGTTCGACCTCGACCTCTTCTCCCTCGGACAAACCGCCGGTCTCTTGTAGTATGCGGATTATGCCATCGGCACGGACTATCGATGAAAGGACCCCGGCGCCTCCGGCCAGCGGTGTGGCGACGAGCCTGCCGCCGACGTCGCCGATTATCACCCTTACATGCTCCTCGAGCCCGAGTCTTGACGGTATCTTCCGCCCGATCGTGACGCTGACCCTCTCCGGCTCGGGCGGCCGCAGTCCCTGGAGCATATAGAGAAGGGGTCGCACGAACTCCCTGAAAGCCACCGCCGCCGAAACCGGGTATCCTGGAATTCCGATAACCGGCCTGCCTTCCACCTCGGCTATCAACGCCGGCTTGCCCGGCATCACGGTGACGCCGTGGACAAGCAGACGACCCATTTTCTCAAGGAGCGGGGGAGTGAAGTCCTCCGAACCCGCGGATGAGCCGGCTATCATCATGATGATATCGTATTGTTTCGAGAGCGCGTCTTTGAGAGTTGCTTCAATCGTTTGCTCGATGTCGGATACTGGTGTGTGGATTTGTGCAGTAGCGCCGCACTCCTCGGCCATCGAGGCGAGCATCTGCCCGTCGACCTCGAGTATAGCGCCCTTAGGCAAGGGGTCGGGCGCTTCTTCCGGAACGACTATTTCGGTGCCCGTGGGGACGATTAAGACCCGGGGTCTGCGCATGACCTCCACGGAAAGGACACCGGCAGCTAGCAGGGCCGCCTGGTCGTAAGCGCGAACGCGATGGCGCGCCGGAAGAATGATTTCTCCCTTGACCATATCTTCTCCCGCCTTGCGCACGTTTCGCCACGGATAGGCCGACTCTCGGATCTCCCATCCCGCTTCAGTGGCTTCGACTTTCTCAATCATAATCACGGCATCGGTCCCATCGGGCAAGAGGTCGCCTGTGTCGATTAAGACGGTATGACCACCCTTCGGAAGGGCAAGCGGCTTTTCGGGGAGAGCGCCAAACGTCTCTGAGGCTTTAACCGCGATGCCGTCCATAGCCGCGGCATGGTAGGCCGGAACGGATTGCTTCGCGGTCACAGGTTCCGCCAGCACGCGCCCCAAAGCTTTTCGCACCAGTACCGATTCGGTTCCAAGGAGGATGTCCTCGAAATTATCGAAAAGAATTTTTCTTGCTTCGTCCAACGGTTTCAGACTGCGATATATTCTCTTTTTTCGCTCCATAGTCGTTCCTTCTTAGAATAGGTAGACGTCGATGGTCTCCCCGGCCGCCACGCCTTCGGCATGAATCGGTATGACGAAGAACCCGTCCGCTTTGACGAGGGTCGACATCATGCCGCTTTTTCCGAAGACGGGGCGCGCGACCAGGCCGTCCCGCTCCCGCTCTAGCTTCACCCGTGTATATTCCTCACGCCCGTGGGGCGAATGGACCGATGTGGCGAGCACGGCGCGTACCTGCCGGCCGATGGGCTCTTTTTTCAGCTCTTCGCCTTCGAGATATTTTAGAAACGGCAGCAGAAAGACCTGTGCCACAACGATTGCGGATACCGGATGGCCGGGAAGGCCGAAAACGGGCTTGCCTTGCACCCCTGCGAGAAGCGTCGGTTTCCCCGGGCTTATCGCAATGCCGTGAGCATGTATTTCCACCAGGGGAAAGCTGTTCACCACTTCGACGATGTGGTCTCGCTCGCCCACGGAGCTGCCACCGGAGATGACGACCACATCCGCCATCTCTAGCGCATTCGCAAGGGCGGATTTCAAAAGGTCCGGTTCATCCCGGACGATTTCGCAGGTAACCGGTAGGCCGCCCACGCTTTCAACGAGGGCGCTAATCGCGTAGCTATTAATATCTCGTATCTGACCTGGTGAAGGCGTCTCTGTTACCGGAATGATTTCGTCGCCTGTTGAGACGATGGCCACCCTGGGTTTTTTAAAGACGGTGATTTCGGTAACGCCGAGCCCGGCCAGCATTCCGACATCCTGGGGTCTAAGACGCCTACCCGCCGGCAGGACGATCTCGCCGAGGGTGACATCGCCGGCCCGCTCCAGCACATTGTCACCTCTTGCCACGGGCCTGGTTACCTCTATTTCGCCATTACCCAAAGGGTTTGTATATTCCACCATGACGACGGCATCGGCGCCCTCGGGCAAGAATCCTCCCGTAGGGATTTCTGCCGCCTGACCCTGGCTAACCGATATATCGGGAAGCGACCCCATGGCGACGCGCCCGGCAATTTTGAGCAGGGCCGGTACGGCATCGGAGGCTCCAAAGGTGTTCTCCGCCCGGACGGCATAACCGTCCATCGTGGAGCGCGCGCGCGGCGGGAGCTCTTCCTGCGAGATTATATCCCGGCCAAGAACCCGACCCAGCGCATGCTCTAAATCTATTTGTTCTAAGGCTAGCCCGGCAAACCCGGCCAACGAATCGAAAATCTGTTGCGGGCTCGCGACTTTAAAAAATTCCGGCAAAGCTCATCTCCTAAGATACGAGGGGGACTCGGATTTAGCCGATTTTGTCCGACCTTGTCGGGTAAGAATGGACGGCCTCTCGAACTCTCTGGGGCTGACGTAGCCAAGATAAGAACGAAGCCTGTTGCTATTATAGAACATCTCCATGTAATCGACGATACCCTGGTTTAGCCTCCTCTCTTGTTGCGTAATCTTTAGAATGCACACGCTCGGTTTTCAAGCTGCCAAAGAAGCTCTCTGTCACGGCGCTATCAAAGCAGTCACCCTTGCGGCTCGTACTGCTAATGGCGCCGACAGCCGGCTAGTATGCGTTGAAACTAAAGACTACAATATTGGCTTCCTCTGTCCGTACCCGGCGCGCAGATTTAGGGCAATTTGAGCCTAAAGAAACACACAGTATAGACGATGTATACCATACGAAAGAAGTGTGGTGTTTTACGATATATGGATATCATCGTCTCTGAGTTTGGGAATTTCTTAGGCAAAAAGAGCGAGCGCCTAGTGATAAAAGAGAATGGCAAGATTAAAGAAGAGATACCGTTCTTTAAGGTAAACCACGTGCTAATAACGTCAAACGGTGTATCGCTCTCTTCCGACGTTATTAAAGAGTGCGCGGTGGCGGGCATTCCAATAACCTTCTTATCCTCAGACGGCAAACCATATGCCATCATACAATCGCCGCATTTGCAGGGCACAGTCGCCACGCGACGGGAACAAATGCTTGCATATAACGACCACCGCGGTTTTGAGTTGGCCAAACAATTTGCCTCCGGCAAGGTTACAAACCAGATAAACCTTCTCAAGTACATCTCGAAGTACCGCAAGGCGGCCGACCCGGCGTTGTATGAGCTTCTGCGAACCAATATATCAAAGATTGAAGATTTGAAAAAATCGCTAAATGAACTGAAGGCTTCGAGCATCGAAGAGGCCCGAGAAACTATCCTCAATCTAGAAGGGCGCTCGGCGAGCATCTATTGGGCCTCGGTTGAGCGAATACTGCCGGAGGCATACACGTTTAATGGTAGAGATAAGCGTGGCGCAACCGACCTCGTTAATTCCTTGCTCAATTACGGCTACGGTATTTTGTATTCACAAGTGGCGGTCGCAATCGCTTTGGCCGGCCTCGACCCATATGCGGGCTTCCTTCACGCCGACCGGTCTGGAAAACCGTCTCTTGTGCTTGACCTGATTGAAGAGTTCAGGCAGCCGGTTGTCGATAGAACCATCCTTGGAATGCTTGGTAAGGGCGCTGATTGGAAGATATCCGACGGCAAGCTGGATGATACAACGAGAAAAGACCTGGCTGCGCGAGTTATCGAGCGGCTTGATGCGAGGGAGACGTATGAACGAAAGAAGTTCACCTTGCGAACTATTATCCAGCGTCAGGCGCGCGCGGTCGCGTCGTTCGTCAGGGACGAGAAGGCGTACAAACCGTTTATAGCAGGATGGTAGATGTGGAACCAGGGTCACTTATAGCCCTATCGTCGTGTGTCCCACGAAGGAGTTTTCTATGCAAACGCTTGTTATATATGATATTCCGAATGATCGAATTAGAAACAAAGTGGCAGAGCGCTGCAAGGACGCAGGGCTCCAGCGCGTTCAGTACAGTGCGTTTCTTGGCGACCTCAATCATAACCGCAGGGAAGCGCTGCTTCTTATGCTTAAGAAGACCTTGGGTAAATACCCCGGCAATATACGGTTGTACCCACTCTGCGATAAGGACTTGCGTCTTATGAAAGAGATTGCGGTCGTTGTGGATAAGAGTGACGCAAAGGTTTAGGGTGTTGGCGGTCTTCTAGGTGTCGCTGGAATTATGACCACGAAAAGGGTCGTGCTTATTACTGGAGTGGTGTAAGCCATCGCGGATAGGGGCATAAGCAGGGATAGCTATGAGCGACAAGCATGCATTGCCATCAATAGAACTTACGGTTACCGACGTGAAACAGTATTTCTTCTGCCCGCGTGTAATCTACTTTACCTACTGTATGGATTTGATCAGGCCGACAACTACGAAAATGAAGTTAGGCAAACAATCCCACAACCGGGAAGAGAACCTCCAAAAGCGGCGCACCCTTGTTAAGTACCAGCTTATAAAAGGGGAAAGGCGGTTTAACTTGCGATTACGGTCAGAGCGCCTTGGGCTTAACGGCGTGCTGGACATGGCCATTTTCACGCGCCGAGAGGCCATCCCCGTCGAATTTAAGATGTCGACGAAGGGGCTTTCTCTTAACCATAAATACCAGCTTGCAGCATACGCTATGCTGCTTGAAGATGAACTGTTTATAAGGGGAAAGCCCAGGGCTATATGCAAAGGGCCGGTCAGGCCGCGGCGCTACGTCAGGCGCGGGTTTATACATTATATCCCGACCCGTCGCGTTCACGAGGTTGAGATAACGTCAAACATGCGGGCGCACGTCAAAGGCGTGCTGAATGATATGCGGCGCATGATAATGAATGAAACAATGCCCGATGCAAATAAACGGAAGAACCGCTGCCGAGATTGCGAGTTCGTGCGGTTTTGCGGCGATATTACATAGCGAAATTAGGTGATAGCATGTATTTTCCAACGGAGGAAGAGAGAAAAGATTTAACGAGGGGCCTTCTCCCCAAAGCGCGGAAGATGGTCGTTGCCGATGAATTGCGCGGTTGGAACTGGAGCGAGCCACCGCTTGAGCCAGTCTACGACGTAAAACTCGCGCTCTACGAGGTTGCAGGCTATTATTGCCCGACTGCAAGGGACCTTTACTTGAAGCGGGTCATGGGTATTGAGGTCGCGCCGAACACAGCGATGGTATACGGCGGCGTCCTTCACGATGTGCTTGCCTCGCTTATCGTGGCGGCGAAGCGGGCGATTTATACGAAAGGCATCGAGAGTGTTTTTGAAGCGTTGGAAGAATTGCGCGAACCGGACTACTCCGCGCTTGATCGAACGTCGAAGCACCTTAACGGAGAAGAGTTGGCAGAGCTTAAACAAAGGGTTGCCATCGTCTGGCGTAATCAGTTCAACGCGATACTGTCCCAGGTTGATGCGGCGCTGGCAAGACAACCAAGGCTTGGCGTCGATTCGCTCGTTTCTTTGGCCATACCGATAAGCGTCGAACACAATCTCGACGGCACATTCCTCGGCCTGAGCAGTCATCTTTCAACCGATGCGTACCGCTTTTATGAAACCACTATCCTTGACCTTAAGTTTGACAAGCCCCGGGATTTTCATAGGCTTACGACAACAGGCTACGCGCTTGTTATGGAATCGCTTTATGAATATCCTATTAATTTAGGGTGTATAATTTATGCCTGCTTTGAAAACGGGCGGCTGCTTATCGACAAGGATTACCATGTGATAGATGACGAACTCAGGCAGTGGTTTATTGAAGCCCGCGACGAGAAGATGAGAATGGTGAGCGAAGAAATTGATCCCGGAATGCCGGAAGAATGTGACGGGGATTTTGGGGATTGTCCATATGCGGGGCATTGTTCTAGATAGGTTGATATATGAGCGTACAAGCTATTAAGCTGGAAAGGATTCTGCGCATCGTTTGCCTTCTTGCGGTGCGGCCGCGAAGTGCCGAGCAGATCATCGATATCTTATCGCAGGAACCCGAGTTCGATTGGCGACGCTATTCTAAAGAGACTATTTACCGGGATATTCACCAGCTTAGAAGCGCCGGCTTTACGATCAACTATTTGAAGAAATCGGGCGCATACAAGTTAGAATCTTCGCCGATTCGCATCGAGTTAGAGCCGGGCGAGGTTGTAGCGCTCGCCGTCGCATGCCGCTCTCTTCCAGAAGCCTCTGGTCTTCCATATGCTAAAGAGCTGGCCGGAGCGCTCAAGAAAATCTCCGCTCTTCTATCCCCTGAAAGTAAGCACACACTCGACAGCGACCCGTATTTTCAAATGCGTCTCGAGCCGGTTGTCGACTACGGTGCCCATCGGGACACGATAGAAGCGATCAGGCGGGCCATAGCGATGGGCCGGGAGATCGAGGTCGTTTATTACAGCGCCAAAAGCGATACAGAGCGCAAACGGGTCATCGACCCACACCAACTCTACTTTCGCGAAGGCGGGGTACGGCTTGAAGGTTTCTGCCATCTTAAGCGCAAGGTTTTAGAATTTAGGGTCGATCGCATACGAAAACTGAAGGTGCTTTCAAGTACCGCCGGCGTTTTAGCAGACGGCGATAGTTTTACATTCAAGCTCTGGCTTGACCAAAAACTGACGAGGTTTATGGGTGAGCGCTTTACGGGGCAGGTTCTCGAGCTGAACGAGGATGGGTCATCCATTCTCAGGGCGCGCGCCACAAATCCTTTTCGGGTTATTCTACAGGTTCTCTCTTATGGCGAACATGCGAAGCTGCTGGAGCCGGAATATCTGAAGCAGGAGATGGCGGCTATCGTTGGGCGGATGGTAAGGCTTTATGGGGATGGATAACGGTTATTAAGCTGCTATCTGCCCTGTCTGTTTGCGAAGCATCGTACGGAAAAACTCTACGCGGCTAAATAACCGCTATAACGGCCATTGCATCGCACCCTTTTTATGTTCTTAAGTTCTTCGTGGTGCAGGTAAAAACGCAACATAAATAATTAAATTGTTTTAATTTGCAGGCTGTCAAACAGCTGACAGCCTGCAAAGCTACTATATTACTGTGTTGCATAATTCATATAGATGCCCCTGTTTACGGGGCGATCCTCTCAATTGCTTCGCATGGCAACTTAGTGATAGTACGAAAATTGCAGGACATAGCAAGCTTGCGTCGAAATGTATGAAAAAGACGTGCAGCTGCGTGCCGGAGAGTTCATGTAATCTGTCTGCTGTATAAATGCTTGAAAATTACAGAGGCTTGAAAACCGAACGAATCTGATGCAATTGTAGTTTACTTGTCTAACTCCGCAGATAGGAGACTGAAACCGTCGCATCGCAGACCGCATTCTGTTCTTAGCAGGGCGCACATATTACAACACGAAGGGGTTGTATGTTTCTCGAAACATTCAGGAAGATAACCAAACATGAAAAGAGTAAAGGTTTTGACCCCTATCCGTATCAGGTAAGGGTTGCGGATGCGGTTATGGCTGGGCGAAACGTATTGCTTATAGCGCCGACCGGTTCGGGGAAGACCTGGGCCGCCGTAGCGCCGTTTATCCACGCCAGATTAAACGGCGCCGGCGCCGGTGACCGGGCGGCATTTGCCGATCGCTTAATCTATGCCCTGCCGCTGCGGACCCTGGCGAGTAGCCTGCATGCCGATGTTGTCAAGGCGGCTCGGGCGGCGTTCGGTGAAGAGCATGTCGTCGTTTCGGGAAAGGAGCGGGATTACCGACGGCGTGACAGACTTTACATCACCATCCAAACCGGCGAGGCTCAGGACGACCCGCTTTTCAACGGCGACATCATCTTTACTACAATCGACCAGCTCTTGTCATCCTATATAAATGTGCCGTTATCACTCCCACGGAAGCTCTCAAATATTAATGCGGGCGCGCTTATCGGCGCGCAGATTGTACTCGACGAGTTTCACCTCTTAGAAGAGGGGAAAAGTCTATCGACCGCTATAGAGATGGTCGACCGCTTGCGGGGCTTGGCGAGTGTTTTGATTATGACGGCTACGTTGAGCAACTTGGGCTGTGCTCGGCTTGCCTCGATTATCGACGCGCACCAGATAGAATTAGAAGAGGCTGAACGATTGAAACTACCCGCAGAATCGAAACGGCAACGAGATTGGCGCTTTGTGGGCGCACCCCTTGATGCTTCATCTATCCTATCAGCACATAAACAAAGGACGATAGTTCTTTGCAACACGGTCAACCGTGCGCAAGATATGTATCTTGGCATCAAGAATGCCGCACCTAAAGATACCGACGTGTTGCTCCTCCATTCCCGCTTTTACCCTGATGATCGTGGACAAAAAGAAGCCGAAATCATACGCCGATTCGGCAAAGCCGCGCAGGCGAAAGGCGACTCTATTATTTTGGTGACGACCCAGGTAATCGAGGCTGGGATGGATATATCCTGTGATGTGTTGCATACCGAGATAGCGCCGGCAAATTCTCTGGTACAACGCGCGGGCCGGTGTGCCCGGTATGGCGGCGCCGGCGAGGTAATCATCTATGAGCTACTTGAGGCTGACAAGACAGCCCCATATGACATGAAGCTTGTCTGCAAGACACGCGATGTTCTGCCGCAAGAGCAGACAGCGATGGATTTTGCTATAGAGCGGAGATTAATCGATAGCGTGCACGGGGTACCGGAGACAGGCTTTCTTGACGGGTTTTCCATGTATGGCCACCGCCAGCAAGTTGCTCGTGCGATGTCGGGCGATGACCCTGGAGCGGTTCACGCTTTGATTCGTGACATCGATAATATCCAGGCAGTTGTCACAGATAATCCAAACTTGATTGAATTTAGCAGACACAAATGGCCGATGTCCCTTTCTGTCCCTCGCTCCATAGTAAATCGCGCAGCAAAGGATATCTTTAATCATATGTGGTTAGCCGAGCTTAACGACACAGGTGATGATTTGTGGTCGGGCATAACCTGGCGAAAAATGGACGAGCCTAAAAGTATTGCCGGCGCCTGGTATGTCGCCATACACCCGGAAGTAGCCGCATATTCCGGTGAGCATGGGTTGATGCTTGGGGCATCAGGCTCGGCTCCAGAGGTGAAATACTTAGATAGACCACCAATCCCGCTATACAGTTACAAGAGGGAGACATTTAAAGAACATGCGGCGCGAAGCCTCAATGCGTTTGAAAGAATCTCTGAAAACTACAGCAACGGGCTACACAAACTGGCCACATCGCTCGCTGTCGGCGCTGCGGATGTAAAGCGTCTGGCACGAATGATCGTTACCCTGCATGACCTTGGTAAGCTCTCAGTTGAGTGGCAATCATTTGCCCAGACGTGGCAATCGAAAAAGAGGCCGGAATGTTTCTCGCAGGAGCCGCTCGCGCATACCGATTACGACCCGGTAGAAGATGCGGCGGCACTGCGCAGCATGCCGCCGCGCCCACCGCACGCTGCCGAAGGGGCGTTTGCGCTCGGGCATTGGTTGTTTGGTGAAGCAGGCTTGGTCCCGGGAGTAGCTCGTGCGGCAATGTCGGCAATAGCGCGCCACCACTCGGGTCATACGGCTTCGTTGCGTGAGTTCACGTTTATTGAGGGGATAGACAAGGTGATTGATGGGCTCGTTGATTTAAAGCCGACTGGTCTACGAGCACCTGCCGACTTAATCGAATGTAAGCAGTTTCCTGAATATCTAATTAATCCTTTGTCGGATGAACATGAACCTTTTTTACCGCTTTACTGGTATCTTGCCAGGTTGGTTCGCTTGAGTGATCAGCTTGCGACGAAGGAGGTGAATGCAGATGAAATTAAATATAGATAAGATCACCGGCACATATGCCGACACCTTAAAAGCTGTTGGGCTAGCCGGTCTTCTGGCTGAGATAACAGGGCACGACGTACGCGTTCTCAACACGGGCTCCGCCTTTGTGGTTGAAGGCGCCGACCCCGGGCCGGTTGAAGGTTGGCCGGTGATTACGCCCGGTTATCCATATATCTTTGATTCTAAAGACTCGGATGTCCCGCTGGGCTGGGTTCTCGATTATGAGCGTGAGAAAGAAAAAGCGCAGGCGGCAAGAGATTTTCGCCAGGCTCAAGGCAAGAAACGCGAGAGGCTCGAAACGGCGCTACGGGAACAGGGGCTGAACGCACCTGAGGCGCCGGTAAGGGATTACCGCATGGCGTCCTTCCTTGCTTCTATGCGAAAAGGATGGTCGAGTGACAAGCAGTTGTACCGCTGGGTTATCGACAATCAGGATATAGCAAAGAGGCATGTTGCCTCGATTTTCGGGCTTGGACAATGTTCGGACGCGTTTTTGGAAATCAGCAATAGCCAGGTATTTAACCCGATCTCGGGAAAGGGTGTGCATCGCCCGAAGCCGGATTCGACGGCGCCCGCAGCCATCAACAGAGCAGTTATCAACGGTGTGGACGAGTGGCTTAAGTTTCGCGGTGCATATATAGCGATGTTGCCGTATCGAAGCGGCGACGATTTCAAGGTATTTGTTATTGAGCCGGGCGACATAGGTGTTAAGGCAATTCAAGAGTTACGTAACGAGCTGCTCGATATGTCGCTTTTTGGCGGAATCAGGCTCGATATCGATGCGGCTTTGCGATTGGTTGAAAGGCTTATTATGCACTCGGAAGTATTGGGCCAGGGTGACGTTGTACTTTTTGGGCGTCGCCCTTCGTCAATAATAAATGGTTTACAGCAGGCTTACTTTCAAAGTTTAGGGACGGCCGCAGCCTTGATGAACTATGCGTTTATGCCGCTACCGTCGTGGTTTGCGGTTTCCGACCGTGAGGCGGCCCTTGCTTATGTCGAAATCATCAAGGAACATGTTGCCCTTAAGAGCCGCGATGGCGAAACAGGTTGCCTTCAAGTGCTGAGGGAGGACAACTCGGGGGATATTCCCATTCTTCAGGCCTACCGCGAATGGCTGCTGGCGGGCGAACTCGACATGCTTCTCGATTTCTTTTCGAGATACGCCGTCAAGGTCATGGAGGAGCGAGGAAAGAAAGAATGGGTCCGTGAATTTTCCGATAAGGGCTTAGATGAACTATTAGGAAGGGGGTATGATTTCGTGCAAGAAATTACACAAAACGAAGGATTCAGAAATATGGCAAGAGCGATTCGCAACGCCACGATATACGCGCTCTCGTTGAAAAACCGAGAGGTCAAATTTGGGCTGGCGCAGGAATGGAAGCAGAAAATAAGGGGCGGCGATAACGAGTTTGTCCCGGCGCTCAGCGACTTTACCCAGCAGTATAACTGGGAGTCGGAGAAGATAAGGGCCCATGTAGTGCGCCAAGAAGACCTGGATGCCGTCGTCGGACTTATCGAGCAGCACGGCTCGGAGTTGGTGGGCATGCTGCTTTTGGCCTACGGTTATGCGAGAGCGCCTAAGACCGAACACGAATCGAAAATCGAGAAAGAAATTGAGAGAGGGGATGAAAACATTGAAGCTTAATTCGCTTGCGATATCGGGGCTGGTGACGATCGACTTACACGCCTTGAACAACGAGGGCTCCGAGGGTAATACGATGATGACGAGAATGGTTGAGATAGTCGACTCGAACGGCAAGCTCGCCACGGTAAACGCAATATCGGGTGATATGTTCAAACATATCCAAGCCGAGCACCTTTTTCGCATTGCGACCGAGGAAGACCTAACGCTTTGTAGCGCCTGCCGGGTGTTTGATGCCAACCGTATTTGCGCAGACAAATCATTTACCGATTCGTTTGATAGAAGTACGCAAGACAGCCTGGTGCTTGCGGATGCGCTTAGACGGTGTATACTCGATGATTGTGAAGGGATTCTTATCACAAACAACAATAAATCAATAGCTCGAAAATCGTGTATAGAGTTTGGCTGGCTGGTGGGGCGACCGGAGACAACACGAACCGAAGCATACTTCCACGCAAAATATGTGCCCGAGGGGCGTGGCGCCGGCTCCGGCGCGGGCGAGAACCTGGGCCAGAATATCTTCCACCGGCCTGCTTCAAGCGGCCAATATGCGGCGGTCGCTAATGTCGATCTCTATAAGGTTGGGCGAAACGATATAACGCTTAACTACGATATTGAACCCGAAGAGCGCCTTAACCGCGCGAAGGCTTTGCTGAAAAGCGCTCTTTACGCGTTTATCAAACCGACTGGGGCGCATAGAAATACGCAAAATCCGCATGTCGTCGATTTTTCCGGGGTCGTGACCACATCGACCAGCACCGTACCGGCGCCGCTTGTAAGCGCGTTAAACCCAATGTTTGCCGACGAGATTACGGGAATATCCGATTCATTGAACACGCTCGCGCCGGGAGCAATCAGCGTTTTGAAGTTTAGTGGGTTACAGGAATTTGCGGCTGCAATGTCATCGATTATTATAGAGCTTGAAGGGTAGGAATTCGCATGGTTGACGATACTAGTGCTAATGCAGAGAGTTTGCGGTCGTGGCTCTTGGCAACATATCGTCCGGTAAGCCTCTTTTCGTTAAGGACAACATATGCAACGAACAAAGGCGGCAAAACCCTGCTCGTTCCAACGCCTTATGCCGTTAAACTCGCTCTTGTCGATGCATGCTTTCGCGCATTCGAGGCGGGCGATGCGGAAACTATTGCGCGTGAAGTGTTCGATCTCGTCCGCGGGCGGCAGATTCGCTTTTCGCCGCCCGAGCGTTGTATTGTTCAGAATACTTTTGTCAAAGTAAAGCAAGAAGAACGGGAAGCGCCGAAGGGGATTTACTGTTCAACCGTTTCGTATCGCGAATTCTGTTTCTTCTCCGGCGACATGACAATTGCGCTTGACACTAGCGGTATGAGCAAAGAGGAATCTGACCGCCTGATAAACATCATGAGGCATATTAACTATCTGGGCAAGCGGGGCGGCTTTTTTCAGCACATTGGCTCGAAGGTCGTGGTTGATTTGCCGAGTGGCTTCAGCCTTTTTGAAGACGATACCAGTTTCGAAATGGATACGTACGGTGTTATGCAGGCGCTTGATGATATCGGTGAGCCTAATACTCCCGATCTGTTTGACCGCGTCAATTCATATTCGCAAGGAAAAGGAGTTACCCTTGGCAAACACCGTGTACTCAAGAACACTTTCTTACCGTATCGTATGGTTCAAAGTTCGCGGAGTTATACATATTACGAACGCGGCTGATTTTGGCTCTATACTGTTGGCTTGCTCATGACAACATAAACGTGAGGTGGATACAAAATAGCTTACATTATACTATTATTACAGTATAATGTAAGAAGGTGGTGGTTTATATGTCGAAAAAGACATCTGAGCGCGTACAGTTATATTTAGAACCAGAGCAATACCAGTTTCTAGCAAGAGAAGCAAAAAAAGAAGGAAGCCTTGCAGCGGTTGTAAGAAAACTGATCGATGAGCGATTGAAAGGGAAGAGGCTTGAAGAAGACCCCATAAAGAGGCTTTCTGAATTAGCTGCTGAGGGTGGTCCGGAGAACCTCTCTGAGCAGCATGATCGATATATCTATGGCAAGGCGACGGAATGAAGTCTATTTTTCTCGATACTTCAGGCCTCATTGCTTTGCTTAGCTCAAAAGATAAGAACCATGCCGCCGCACAGCACTTTTGGGATTGGTTGTTAACGCAGTCCATGGCTGTCTATCTGACCGACTATATTTTTGATGAGACATATACAGCGCTTCGAAGTTGGTTGGGGCATGAAGTTGCATGCGGTTTTGGCGATTTGGTTTTTGAGAGTAACGCGTTGAACTTGATATATATTGACGAGGACTTGTTTAACGCGGCCTGGGAAGTTGCTCGTAAGTATTCGGATAAAACCTACAGTTTTACTGATTGTACCAGTTTTGTGGTAATAGAGAGACTTGCGCTCGATGCCGTTTTTACCTTTGACCGTCATTTTGCTCAGTACGGCCTTACGGCAAAGCCTTAAGCTTAGGGGAAAACAATGCACCAAGCTACGGGGGCCGATCAACGAGAACACAAAGCAATACTTGAGGCATTCAAGCTAGCGAAGTATCGCATCACCTTGAAAGCGAGGGAGCCTATGGTTCTTCCTGAATTCAAGGGTTCGATGCTTCGCGGTGGCTTTGGTCATGTTTTTAAGAGGATATGCTGTACGAACCGGGAAGGAACGTGCGATGGCTGCCATCTAAGGGAAAGTTGTCCGTATGCTTATATATTTGAGACTACACCACCCGAAGGCGCCGAGCATATGGTGACGCACCAGAAAGTGCCACGACCTTATGTTTTTGAACCTCCACTCGATAGTCGGATTGATTATAATACAGGTGAGAGCTTGACCTTCCACCTAGTATTAATTGGGCAAGGCATAGACTTTTTACCTTACTTTATTTTCTCGCTAAGAGAATTAGGCGATGTCGGCATTACGAAGCGACACCATAAATTTGAACTTGCTTCAATCCATGCTGTTGACTGTTTAACCAACAAAGAATTTCTAGTATACGAATCGGATGAAAACGTGGTGCACGCCGAGAAAGCCATTGTCACGGGCGCGGACCTTATTGGGGAAGCGCAAAGATTTACGAAAGAGCGGTTAACGCTTAATTTCTTAGCACCCACTCGCATCAAATATCAAGGAAGTTATTGTTTTAATGAGCTGCCCATGCAAGCCCTCATCCAGAACCTTACGCTAAGGATAAATGCTCTCTCTTATTTTCATAATGGGGGTATCTGGGATGATGAACTCAAGCTTTTAAGAGAAAAGACCGTGGGTATACGTATAGTGAGCGCGTCTGTGAGTAAGAAAGATGTCCAACGTTACTCAAACCGGCAAAAAAGAAGGGATAGCCTATCTGGAATTACGGGGTTAATACAGTATGAGGGTGATTTTGAACCCCTTTTGCCCATCTTGCTCCTGGGGCAGTTCGTTCACACCGGAAGTGATGCTGTTTTTGGCTGTGGTCAGTATGAGGTGTCGTGAGACTTTAGAATTTGTGAACACCGATTTGTCGAGGGGTGAACAGACTTGTCTATAGGAAAGAAGAACGTTCTTTGACAACTTAATATCCAGGCCTTTTGTTTAAAATATCGCAAATAGTCTATTCTTTGATGTGTTTTGAAGATTCGTTGATGATGATTTATTCAAGCAATATGTTGAGCGCGGCATTCTACCTGTTCATTGCAGTTGAAAGATTTTAAGCCCGTTTCGCAAATAGAGGGAATTTTTAGGCGATTTTCTATTTGCGAAACGGGCAACCGTAAATGGCCCGTTTCGCCATATTCCCGCAATAACGCTCAGCTTGATTACGTGCAGTTTTCTAATTATATGGTATAATTGTTAATGATTTGGAGGTCGGTTCCATCATATAACTCCGCAGATAGGAGACTGAAACTGTTTAAGAGAAGGAGCTTATCCCGTCATGTTAGGGTTCCATCATA
>JASEGT010000023.1 GCA_030018005.1 Actinomycetota bacterium | reverse complement strand
AACATGAGAAGGATCCTGGGAAGGCTCTTAAATAAAAAGAACGCCTTGCGTTATACAAGGCGTTCTTTATTCTTTCGCTTTATCCGGTTCTTAGAGGAACGGGATTATGAGAAGCGCGACGATGTTGATAACCTTGATCATCGGGTTGATCGCCGGGCCCGCAGTGTCTTTATACGGATCGCCGACGGTGTCGCCGGTTACCGCTGCCTGGTGGGCAAATGAACCCTTGCCGCCGAGGTTTCCGTCTTCGATATATTTCTTAGCATTATCCCATGCGCCACCGCCGGTGGTCATCGAGATAGCGACAAAGATACCGGTGACGATACTACCGACGAGCACGCCGCCGAGCATCGTGGCGCCGACCGCAGGTCCTGCGGACGACACGAGAACCTTGCCGATGAGTAGAATAATAATCGGTGTCAGCACCGGGATGAGTGCCGGCATGATCATCTCTTTGAGCGAGGCTGATGTAACGATATCGACGCACTTTGCGTAGTCGGGTTTTCCGGTGCCTTCCATGATTCCCGGAATCTCGCGGAACTGGCGCCTTACCTCATCAACAACCGCTCCCGCCGCACGGCCGACCGCGCCCATGCTGTAAGAAGCGAAGAGATACGGCAACAAACCACCGATAAAGAGACCGACGATGACGTAAGGATCGGAGAGCCTAAAGGTAAGTTCTCCCGCCGCGATAGCCGCTTTCAGGGCTTCGCTGCCTAGGTTTTGCAGGTCTGCCGTGTACGCCGCAAAGAGGGCGATAGCGGCCAGTCCGGCCGAGCCGATAGCATAACCTTTGGTAACCGCTTTGGTTGTGTTGCCGACAGCGTCGAGCGCGTCGGTGACTGTTCTGATTTCCTCGGGAAGCTCTGCCATCTCAGCGATGCCGCCGGCGTTATCTGTGATTGGGCCGAAGGCGTCGATGGCGACTACGATACCCGTCATTGATAGCATGGCCATGGCCGCGACCGCGATGCCGTATACACCGGCGAGCGAGAACGCGGTCAAAATACCGGCACCGATGACGATAACCGGCAACGCGGTCGATTGCATGCTGACAGCAAGACCCTGGATGACATTGGTGCCATGGCCAGTTGTGCTTGCTTCGGCTATGGCTTTTACCGGAGCATACTTGGACGAAGTGTAGTAGTCGGTGATTATTACCAATCCTGCGGTGACTATAATACCTACGAGGGCAGCGCCGAACAGAGCGTTGCTCGAGATACCAAGCGGGTTACCATCCATAAACATCGGGGTAACAAAGTAGAAAGCGATTGTCGCGAGAATCGCCGATGCGGCGAGGCCCTTGTATAGCGCGCCCATGATGTTGTTGCTCCTGCCGAGTTTGACAAAGAACGTGCCTAGGATAGAAGCGATAATCGATACTCCTGCCAGGGCGAGAGGATAAAGCACCGCGTTCTCGTAACCCGGGAAATACAGGGTTCCGAGGAGAATCGCGGCTACAGCGGTTACTACGTAGGTCTCAAACAGGTCCGCTGCCATACCGGCGTCGTCTCCAACGTTGTCTCCAACGTTGTCAGCGATAACGGCTGGGTTTCTCGGATCATCTTCTGGAATACCTGCCTCCACTTTTCCGACAAGGTCGGCACCGACGTCCGCGGCTTTAGTAAAGATACCGCCTCCGAGTCGGGCGAAAACAGATATTAGGCTTCCACCAAAACCAAGTCCGATTAGAGCGTGCGTGTTGTGTGTCGCGAACCAAAAACCGGATGTAACCAGTATTCCCAGACCTACGACGAGGATTCCTGTTACCGTTCCTCCCTTGAACGCCAGGTCGAGGGCTTTGGCTAGCCCGTCTTTGGCGGCTTCCGCTGTTCTGACATTAGCGCGTACTGCTACGCTCATGCCGATATAACCGGCGGAGGCAGAGGCGAGAGCCCCTACGACGAACCCGATAGCCGGTAACGGCCCGAGGCCCGCATAGAGAAGTATAAATAGCAGAATTAACACAATCGAAACTGTCATGTACTGCCTTTTAAGATAGGCGGCAGCGCCTTCTTGGATCGCTTTCGCGATTTCCTGCATTTTTGCATTACCTGCGGGCTTACGCAGGGTAGCGGCGATTAGATAGAGACCAAAAATAATGGCCAGCGCACCCGAGCCGAAGGTAATAAGCATTGCTTGTTGCTCCATGTTCCACTCCTTTTCTAAGATTTTTTGTTGTTTACCGAGGAAGCCATCTCTGCTTGAGATTTATTTAATATAGCAAAACAGCGCTTGTATATGCAAGCGCTAAACAAAGCTTACAGCGATAATAAAAACAGCTAAAAGTCAAGGTGAACTGCTTTGTACTGGGCACACACGATAGCAAGATTACCGCCGTATTGTAACATTCATTACAATAAAACGCTATTAAATTATCAAAATTGATCGAAAAAATTATCGCTATATAACTAGTTAAGCAGGCAGTTAGTGTGAGTATTCGAGGTATTTAGTGATATACATATACCTGGTAAGGTATAATATTAAAAATATTTTGTCTATTTAAATGTTTGGTTGTATATTTAATAATCACTGGAGGTGGTTTGCATGGGCGGACATAAATTTCACGGGGATATTTCGCGATTGGACAATCCTAAGCGAAAAGAGGTCTTTCCCGTTGATGCTATTGTTGACGCGCTCGAGGGTATAGATGAGGGGGCGGCAGTTGCTGATTTGGGCTGCGGCACCGGCTATCTCAGCATACCTCTGGCTAAGCACTTAGAGGGAAAAGGCGACGTCTACGCGGTGGATATAAGCGATGAGATGCTAAAAGTCCTCCGCGAGAGAGCCGAGGGAGCGGCCAACCTTAAACTCATAAAGTCTGAGGAGAACTCGATTCCGTTGCCGAACGGGCTTATAGACACATCATTTATGCTGGCGGTCTATCATGAACTCGACGACCCGGAGAAATTCCTGATGGAGGTGCGCCGGTTTTCAAAGCCTGTGCACAAGATAGTCATTGTCGATTGGAACCAGACGGAGGGTGAAATGGGGCCGCCGCTCGACGAGCGTGTGCGCGAAGAAGATATCATCACGTTCTTCAGGAATCGCGGATACGGTGTTATGAAGAGGTTCTCGCCGAGCCCCTATGTATTCGGAGTCGTGTTCCGCATCTCGACGTGCCGTGCGCCTGTGTAGCCGCATAGGTAGGACAAGGTTCCAGGATGAGCATAGGCGTCGAAGCGGTCTAAATAAAATCCTTTAGTATGGGGAGAAGATCTATTATGTCACAGAAGGTTGTCATAATCGGCGGTGTTGCCGGCGGTGCCGGTGCTGCGGCGCGACTTCGCAGGCTCGACGAGGAAGCCGAGATAATACTCTTCGAGCGCGACGAGTATATATCATTCGCCAACTGCGGCCTCCCTTATTACATCGGAGAGGTCATTAAGAAGCGCGACAATCTTCTGGTGCAGACACCTAAAGGCATGCGCGAGCGGTTTCGCGTCGACGTGCGCGTAAACAGCGAGGTCACGAGGATACTGTGCGAAGAAAAGAGCGTTGAGGTACTCGACCGCAAAACCGGCAAAACCTATGCCGAGACCTATGATAAGCTGATTCTAGCTCCCGGAGCGGCGCCTTTCAGGCCGCCGATTCCCGGCCTTGACGACGCGCGTGTCTTTTCGCTCAGAAACATTCCCGACACCGATACCATAAAAGGCTTTGTCGACGAGCATAAGCCCGGTAAAGCGGTTGTCGTCGGCGCCGGTTATATCGGACTCGAGATGGCGGAGAATTTGCACCTACGCGGTGTCGACGTTACCGTCGTCGAGCTGGCCGACAGGGTTTTGCCGGGGTTGGATTTCGAGATGTCGGCCCTGGTCTATCATCACCTCCTCAAGAAAGAGGTCGGCGTGATAACGGTGAACGGGGTTAAAGCCATCTTGCCGGGTGAAGACGGAGTCACTGTCGAGCTGGCCGACGGGCGGCAAATCGAAGCCGACCTGGTCATCCTGGGGCTTGGTGTCAAACCGGAGACGAAATTGGCTGCGGAAGCCGGCCTTAAACTCGGGGTCACGGGAGGAATCGCGGTCGACGAGCACCTGAGGACGTCCGACCCCGATATCTACGCGCTGGGCGACGCCATCGAGGTAAAGAACTTTGTCAGCGGCGAGCCTGCTTTGATACCGCTTGCCGGGCCGGCGAATAAGCAGGGGCGCATGGTAGCCGATATTATCTGCGGGCGCGACCAAAGCTACAATGCGACACAGGGAACCGCCATTCTTAAGGTCTTTGATGTGTCGGTAGCCGTGACGGGGTTGAACGAAGAAGCGCTCGGCCGGGCCGGACTCGATTACCGGAAATCTATCATACACACCGCGTCTCACGCGACCTACTATCCCGGGGCGAGCACCCTATCTATTAAACTGCTTTTTGCGCCGGCGGACGGCAAGCTTCTCGGCGCCCAGGTGGTCGGCGTGGAGGGGGTCGATAAAACCATGGATGTGCTGGCGGTTGCTATGCGCGCGGGCATGACCGTCCACGACCTCGAAGAGCTGGAGTTATCGTATGCGCCGCCTTTTTCAAGCGCCAAAAGTCCGGTGAATGTCGCCGGCTACGTCGCCTCCAACATCCTCAAGGGCGATTGCGATGTCTTCTACTGGGACGATATATCCGCGATGGACAAAGAAAAGAGCATCTTGTTGGATGTGCGCTCGTCGTTTGAGTTCAAGAAGCTGGGGACCATAGGGGGCGCCCTGAATGTCCCGATAGACAAACTCCGGGATAGCATCGATGAACTTCCGAAAGACAAGGATATATACCTTTTCTGCCAAGTAGGCTTACGGGCATACCTCGCGTGTCGCATTCTTAATCAGAAAGGCTACCGGGCCAAGAATTTGAGCGGTGGTTATAAGACCTTTAAAGCGGCATATGAAGTAAGCGCAGGCAATTAAAAGATGACGCTCGAATAAATTCGTCCTCTCGCACTGACACCATCCCTATCATCGTATAAAATAATAGAAGAAACACGTTAATATCACCGGCAAAAGAGGCATCATGATAAAGGGAATTGGCGTAGACATCGTCGAAGTAAGCCGCATAGAACAGGCGATTAATCGTCGCTCAAAATTCACCGAGCGCTTATTTACCGATTTAGAACGAGATTATTGCCTGAGCAAACAGAAACCGCACCTCCATTTCGCTGCCCGTTTTGCGGCCAAAGAAGCCGCGGTAAAAGCACTCGGCTCCGGAATGCGCGGTATGAAGTGGACCGACTTTGAAGTGCGCAGGGATAAGTGGGGCCGTCCCTACCTGCGCCTCAGCGGAAACGCGGCGAATGCGGCGCAGGAGCGCGGTGTTTGCGATATTTTTTTAAGCCTTTCTTTCAGCCGCGAAGCGGCGATTGCCTCGGCGATAGCTGTGGGGATGGAGTGATATTGCGCGTAGTCACCAGCGATGAGATGACGACGATAGAAGAGAAGGCCGAAGCCTCTTATGGTTTAGATACCGGCTTATTGATGGAGCGGGCCGGGGCCGCCGTCGCCGAAGAGGCGGCGCGCATGGTCTCCGAACGAGCCCGCGTGCTGATTGTTTGCGGCAAAGGCAATAACGGCGGGGATGGTTTTGTGGCCGCCAGGCTGCTCAGCGAGGCCGGATTCAAAATCACGGTCGTCGCGCTTGCCCCGCGAGAAGCCCTATCGCCCCTTGCTAAAGCGGCTTATGAGAATATGCCGCCCGAGGTTAGCGTGTTAATGAGCGGGGATAGCAAAGCTCTCGACAGCGCGATTGACGAAGCCGAACTCATAATCGATGCTATCTTCGGGTTTAGCCTCAAGGGCCCGGTGCGGGGCGCTGCGGTCGAAGTCATAGATAAAATCAACGAGTCACACAAGCCCGTCCTGGCGGTAGATATGCCCTCGGGTCTCGAGGCCGACACCGGCAAGGCCTGCGGCCGCGCGGTCAAAGCCGATGTGACGGTGACCTTTACGGCACCCAAGGTGGGAACGATGCTATATCCCGGCCTTGAGCTTACGGGCGCACCTATCGTTGCCGATATCGGTATCCCCGTTGAAATAATTGATGAGAACAGCGGCTATCGTTATCTCGATGCCCAAGAAGCCGGCGACCTGTTGCCGGTGAGAGACTATATGGCTCATAAGAAATCGGTCGGACAAGTACTGGTAATAGCCGGGTCGCGCGGTATGAGCGGCGCCGCTGTCTTGACGGGGCATGCCGCCTACAAGATGGGCGCTGGTCTGGTAGCGTTCGCATCGCCCCAAGGAATCATGCCGATCTTAAACGGCGCACTACTCGAGGCGATTGTATGGCCGCAGCCTGAGACTGAGGCCGGAACGCTCTTTTGGGACGCGCGCAGCTCGCTGCTGGAGCTTGCCGGCCAATACGATGTGGTCGCGCTCGGGCCGGGGCTCTCAACCAATCCGCATACTGTCGAGCTCGTCAAAAAATTCGTTGCAGGCATAGAAAAACCGCTCGTCATCGATGCTGACGCCCTAAACGCGCTCGCCGGTGACGCGGATATCTTGAAAAATCGGCATGCCCTGACGGTAATTACACCCCACCCCGGCGAACTGGCACGACTATACGGTGTGTCCGGCAAAGATGTGTTGGCGGACTGGCTCGGGTTCGCGAGGCGTGCCCAGGAGCGGTTCGGAGTGATCGTCGTCCTAAAAGGCGCGTCTACTGTTATATGCAGTGCTGAAGAGACGACCATTAATGTTACCGGCAACCCCGGTTTGGCGACCGCCGGGACCGGCGACGTGCTGACCGGTTTTATCGCGGCCTTAATGGCGCAGGGTGTCGATGCCTACAACGCCGCGTGCCTGGGGGCCTACCTCCACGGTTTTTCGGCGGATATCGCGGCCGAGGATATCGGTGAGCTATCGTTGATGGCGTCGGATGTCATAGAATATTTGCCTGAGGCGCTGGCTTGGGTGACGGGCTAGGAAAGCCCGCGCGCGAGGCGGAGTCCTGATATAAATAGTTTATAGTCCAAATTGAGAGGGGTAGTGGAGATGGTCCAACTAAAGACCGAGCTCAAAGAGATCATGACCACAGAGGTCATCACGTTTACGCCGGACCTGCCGGTAAAAGAGGCCGCGAAGATACTTTCGGAGGCCAATATTGACGGCGCGCCCGTCCTTGATGAAGAAGGGCGCATCATCGGCATAGTCGTCGAGAGCGATTTGATAATGCAGGAGGTCCGACTTCATTTCCCGACCTACGTGCAGCTTCTCGACGGCTACATATATCTTCCCGGCAGTATGAACCGTTTCGAGAAGGAGTTCAAGAAAGCGGTAGGCGCCAAGGTCAAAGATGTGATGAGTACCGATGTGGTCACTATCGACGCCGGCGCGACCGTCGAAGACGCGGCGACGATGATGGTCGAAAAAGACATAAACATGCTCCCCGTAATGGCCGAAGGAGAGCTGGTCGGCGTGGTTTCCAAGCGCGATCTTGTCAAAGCGATAGGCAGGAGCTAGGCCGTAGGGGAAACGCAGCTTATCAAGACGGCGTTTTAACCAAACCTGAAAAACCTGACAATATCGACAAATCTGATAGAAGCGAGGCATTTAACGATGATTACGCGGCCCCTGAGGGCTGAGATAGACCTATCCGCTATTAAACATAACTTCCGCGAGGCGAAAAGGGCCGTCGGTGAGAACGTCAAGGTGATGGCTGTCGTAAAAGCCAACGCCTACGGGCACGGACTGGTTCGCGCGGCTAAGGCGGCAAGCAAAGCCGGGGCGGTCTCTTTTGGCGTGGCTATCCCCGAGGAAGGCGCCGCTCTGCGCGAAGCCGGCATCATCGAGCAGATTCATGTCCTTACCGAGACGGCAAGCGAAGCCATCCCGCTTATTCTCGACAACGATTTGACGGCAACCGTCTTTTCGCGCGGCTCGGCGCTCGCGCTGTCGGTCGAAGCGTTAAAGCGCGGGCGCGTCGTGCGCGTCCACGTCAAAGTAGATACGGGGATGAACCGTATCGGTTTGACCCCTGAGCACGCCCCCAAGCTGATTCGGGAGATACGTTCATTGAGAGGCTTAGAGCTACAGGGGATTTTCACGCACTTCTCCGAGGCGGACGACCCGACCAGTGATTACACGGCTTATCAGATAAGCCGTTTCAAGGATTTAATCCAAGGGCTCGAAGCAGAAGGGATTTGTCCGCCGGTGAAACACGCGGCGAACAGCGCCGGGGTATATTTGTATCCCGATTCTCATTTCGATATGGTCAGGGTAGGCATTTCGCTCTACGGCCTGCATCCGGCTGAGGCCACCAAAGCCGTCGCGGATTTGCGTCCGGCGCTCTCCCTTAAGGCAAGACTTTCTTACACTAAGAAACTCGCTCGAGGTGAGGGCGTAAGCTACGGCAGGACATATAAAGCGCCGTGCGATACGGTAATCGCGACGGTTCCGGCCGGATACGGCGATGGATACTCGAGACTGCTTTCAAACAAGGCGGAAGTGCTCATCGGGGGGCGCAGGTATCCTGCGGTCGGAAATATCTGCATGGACCAGTTTATGGTCGACGTCGGCCCGGACTCTACCGTGAAGGCCGACGAAGAAGTCACTTTGATCGGTCGCCAGGACAACGAAGAGATCAGCGCAGATGAAATAGCATCTTTGCTCGGTACCATCAATTATGAGGTTGTTTGCATGATAAATGGGCGCGTCCCGCGGGTATACAAGGAGTAGAAGATGTCTGCCGCCAAAATCGTAGCTATCATCGCAGGAGGCATCGCAATATGTATCGTGCTGTTGGTGGTATTCGGTTTATCATTCTTTGGCGTAAAAACAACAGAGCTGCATGTGATTAAAGGGCGAACCGGCAACGAGGAGGGTCGAACCATAGAAGTCTCCAAAGGAATCGATGATTTGATCGTCTCCTTATCCTTGCAGCCGAACCCGGTGGCGGTCGGCGAAAACCTTGCGATGGCCATATCGGTAGAAAACACGGCCAAAGAATCCCGCAAGCTCTCTTTTCGTTCGAGCCAGCGATATGACTTCTGGGTTGTAGACGCGAACGGCGATGAAATCTGGCGGTGGTCGGAGGGCAGGATGTTCGCACAAGTTCTCGAAGACGTCGTGCTGGAGAGTGCCCAGAAAACCGAATTCACCGAAAGCTGGAACCTTATCGATTCGAAGGGAGCTCCGGTCAAAGCCGGCGAATATAGAGTATTCGGCGCTATCGTATCCGATGAGTTGAAAGGTGAAGAACTCGAGATCGATGTGGGGGTAAAAGCGGCCGCACAGTAGTGTGAAACGGTCGTTACTAAATCGAAAATGTGCGTTACATAAGAAAAGATGTCGAGGTGCTCTTGCTATGGTGCGGAGCCGGAATCAAACATAAAGGAGGTGGTGGAAGGGTAAACAGATGATAAGCGAAATCAAGAGCAGCGACAGCGTAACAGAACATATTGCAATATTTGGGCTGACCTGTTTTCTAAGGAGGGATAGTGCATGAGTGAAAAGATCTGCACGAAATGCATGGCCGTGTTCGATGGGCAGAAGTGGTTTTACGACGAAGGTAAACACTCCCGGCTCACGCGGATGCGGCGTGCGGAAGAGACTCTATGCCCGGGACATGAACGTATCGAGAAAAGAAGAATAGACGGTGTCGTGAGCTTAAAAGGAGTGTTCCTCAAAGATCACTTTGATGAAGCGATGAACCTTATTGAGAATATTGCCGACAAGCAAGTCCATAGAAACGTTGCGGCGCGTGTATACAATGTCCACCAGAACGGCGAAGGTATTACCGTGGAGACGACAGAGACATCGCTTGCTGAGCGAATCGGGAAAGAATTCGAGAAAGCGTTTAGCGGCGATTTAACTATTCAATGGCTGAGGGATTCCGAGTTTGTAAGGGTAAGCTGGCAGAGGGATTAATTACATGGACGTCTATGATGCCGTAAATAGCCGGCGTAGCGTCAGGAAGTTCGATGGCGAAAGAGGCGTGGGCAGGATTCTTGTCGAGAAGCTGCTGCGCGCCGCGATACGGGCTCCGAACGCGGGCAACGCTCAACCCTGGAGGTTCACAGTCGTCTATGACACGGCGCTCAAAGAACGGCTAAGTGAGGCGGCGCAAGGCCAGAAGTTCGTGGCCAACGCCCCGGTTGCCGTAGTCGTATGTGTCGACCTTGGCGTCGCCGATAAGGCGTACGGCCAACGAGGCACGGAGCTCTATTGTCTTCAAGATACGGGCGCGGCCATAGAGAACCTAATGCTTGCCGCCTGCGCCGAAGGGCTCGGCACATGCTGGGTCGGCGCTTTCGATGAGCAAGCGGCAGCGCTGGCGCTCGGTCTTTCCGCCGATGTCAGGCCGGTTGCGATGGTGGCAATCGGTTTCCCGGCATCTCAACCGAGGGAGAAAGGACGGTTGGAACTCGACGAAATAACCGAATGGCGCTAAAGTCCCGATTGTTTTAGAACAAAAGGCCTTCGATAAACCGGAGGCCTTTTGTTATTGGATATAACAGCTTGCAATTATCGCTCGAGGACGATTTTGTCGCTACGCGTTTGATGAGTGTTTTGCATCTGGTGCTCAAACCTAGTGTTTTAAGTCTTAGCAAACAGCACTCTTTGGCAAAAAAACGCAAAGCTGGTAGAATTTAAAGGATCACAAAACCGGACACTAACAGTCGTTATAGTAGGTGGGTCTTATTCCTATATATGAGTTCAAGTGTGGAAAATGCGGGTATGTCTTTGAGAGACTGGTGCCTGTCGCTTATGCTGAGACGCCGGCCTGCACCGAGTGCGGGAGCACACAAGTCAAGAAGCTCTTCTCGTCGTTCGGGTTCGCCTCGGGCGGCAAAGGCAGTTTCGGGGACGGATGCGGCTCGTGTTCGAGCACAAACTGCAGTACATGCGGACATTAGGTGGTTTAATGGAAGAACTTTCGAAACTGGCGGAATCATCGATCGGCTGCACTCTGTGTCCACTTGCAGAGCAAGGCCGAACGCAGGTCGTTTTTGGCCACGGCAACCCCCACGCCGACATCCTGTTTATCGGGGAGGGACCCGGGTCTAACGAAGATAAGCAGGGCGTACCGTTCGTGGGTGCGGCCGGCAAGCTTCTCACACAGCTTCTGGAGACGATCGGACTCGAGCGCAAAGATGTGTATATCACAAATGTCGTTAAATGCCGGCCGCCCGGCAATCGCGACCCGAAACCTGACGAGATAGAGATATGCACGAACCGGTATCTCTTCTCACAGATGGATTTGATTGGGCCAAAAGTCATCGCGACACTCGGCCGTTTCGCCTCGTCCGTGATTTTAGAGATGAAAAATGTTTCTATGGGCAGCATCCACGGGCGAAAATTTATAAAGGGCACCCATCTCGTGGTACCGATTTACCACCCGGCCGCCGCCCTTCACTCACGGGCCAATATGAAGCCGCTTACGGAGGATTTCGAGAATCTCAGGCTTTATGTAGAAGAAAAAGCCGCTGAAGAACAGGGCTGTCTTGACGAAAAAGCTCAAGTCGAAACCCAAATTATTCTCGACGTTGAAGCCGAGCAGATGGGGCTGTTCTAATGCTTATAGTAGCGCGCATAGCGCATTATATAATGAAGGGTAAACGAGGTTTTAAGCCTGCATGTTAACGGTTATCACACATTCGCCCGAGGAGACCTGGGAGTTGGCTCGCAAGCTGGCTCCTGTATTGACAAAAGGTGATCTCATAAGCTTAAGCGGCGATCTGGGGGCAGGCAAGACTGTCTTTGCAAAAGGGCTTGCCGCCGGCCTCGGCATCGATGCGCCCGTCACCAGCCCTACCTTTACGATAATCAAGGAGTATGAAGGCAAGCTGCCGCTTTTTCATTTCGATGTATACCGATTGGCCTCGGCGGAAGAGCTCGAAGAACTGGGCGCCGATGAATATTTCTACGGCGAGGGCGTAACTGTGGTCGAATGGGGTGACAGGGTCGAAGATATTTTACCCGAGGAGCGGCTGTCTATCAGGATATTGCGCCTAGTCGACGAAGATTTTCGGCGGATAGAGGTCACACCGCACGGCGAGCGATGGAAGAAGCAGGCCTATAAATGGCTGCATGGAGAGTAATGTGCTGATTCTTAGTATCGATACATCGAGCCCGGTGCTGACAGTGGCGCTCCATAACGGAGATATGATAGTCGGCGAAGAGACGACCTGGATGCCACGAGGCCACATGTCCAAGCTCATCCCCTTTATCGACGAGCTGTTAACCACCAAAGGCTTTAAGATAGACGATGTTACGCAGATGGTCGTCGGAAGCGGCCCCGGCTCGTATACGGGTTTGCGAATCGGTATGGTTATCGCGCGCACCTTCGCCCAGCTCTTGGAGGTTCCCATCATCGGCGTCCCGAGCGCCGACGCGATTGCGTACCGGAACATACCGGAGGCGGGCATTGTTTGTCCAATAATCGACGCGAAGCGCGGAGAGGTCTATGCCGCGCTCTACCGTCCCAACGACGGCTCCATCGAGAGGATTACGGAGTTTATGGCTATACACCCGGGTGAACTCGCTAGAAAGCTGCGGGATGAGGGGTGTGAGCGAGTCGTCTTTGCCGGAGACGCGGTCAAACTCTATGCGGGGGTTTTGGCCGAGGCTCTAGGTGAGCGTGCCGTCTTTGCGGCGGAAGAGGCCTGGTGGCCACTGGCTTCTGATTTAGCCTCGCTGGCGCTGCCCAGGATTATTGCGGGCGAGTTCGATGAGTTGTACAAATTAGCGCCGATTTACGTGAGATTGTCTCAAGCCGAAGAGATGTGGGAAAAACGACATCGGGGGTGAGCATGGCATGATAACGATAAAACCAGAAGTCCGCGAGATGACGGTGGTCGATATCGACCAGGTGTACGCTATTGAAACAAGTGCACACGCTACTCCGTGGAGCCGGCTCACGTTTCAGAGAGAGATAGCGAACAAGCGGCATAATATGTGCCTTGTCGCGGAGCTCGGCGAGAGCGTCGTCGGATTCATGTGCATGTACCATGTGCTCGACGAAGGGCACGTGACCAATATTGCCGTGGCGGCTCCGTACCAGAACAAAGGCATCGCGACCTATTTGATGCTCGAAGCGGTCGAGCGAGTCATCAAGCGGGGTATCAAGCGCTTGACGCTAGAGGTACGAAAGTCTAACACCAAAGCGCAACATCTCTACATCAAGTTCGGCTTTAAGATGAGCGGTTTGCGCAAGGCTTACTATACCGACAACCGGGAAGACGCGCTCGTCTTCTGGACCGGGGATATTTCGGATGAGAATTATCAACAGCTTTTCAAGGAAATTCGCCAAAGCCTTGACGATAGGGAGTAACTCTCTATTAGCGGAGCATTGCCGGCGGAAAGTACGGTGTCATGGAAAAAGATATTTACATACTGGGAATCGAGACCTCATGCGATGAGACCGGTGCGGCTATAGTCAAAAACGGCCGCGAAATCGTCGCCAACGTCATCGCATCGCAGATAGAGTTTCATAAGAAGTTCGGCGGGGTCGTCCCCGAATTAGCTTCGCGGAAGCACCTTGAGATAATTAACCCGGTCCTCGATGAAGTGCTGGAGCAGGCGGGCATAGGATTCGGTGACCTCGATGCCGTTGCGGTCACGATTGGCCCCGGTCTTGTCGGCGCGCTGTTGATGGGACTCGGTGCCGCCAAGGTTATCTCGTACGTTAAGAAGTTGCCGCTCGTCGGCGTCGACCACATCGAAGCCCACATCTACTCGAACTTTATCGACCACCCCGACTTGAAACCGCCGTTTGTCGCGCTAGTGGTCTCGGGAGGACACACTATGCTCGTTTATATAGAAAAGTATGGTAGTTACGAGCTTATGGGTCAGACTCTCGATGACTCTGTGGGCGAAGCATACGATAAGGTCGCCGCGTTTTTAGGACTTGGCTATCCCGGCGGGCCGATCATAGACGACCTGGCCAAAGAGGGGAATACCGAATCTATCCGGTTTCCGCGCGCCATGATTGGGAAAGGCGAGCTTAATTTCAGCCTGAGCGGCTTGAAGACGGCGGTCTTGAACTATGTCTCTAACTTGAAACTAGAATCGCTGGAGCTGCCTTTGCCCGACCTCGCGGCGAGCTTTCAGGCGGCCGTCGTAGATGTGCTTGTCTCAAAGACGATTCGCGCCGCCCGGCAGAAAGGTGTCGAAAAGATAGTTCTAGCCGGCGGTGTCGCCGCGAACAGTTATCTGCGCGAGCGGATGACAGAGGCTACCCGAGATGAAGATATGCACCTCTACTACCCGAGTATCTCCCTATGCACCGACAATGCCATCATGATAGCGGCATCCGGCTACTATCGCTTTATCGCCGGCGAGCGACTCTCCCTTGAGTCTAACCCGATACCCAATCTTCGCCTGGGTCAGAGTATCGAGGGCCTATAGCCGTTCTGGATTCTCGCATCGGACTTCGGTATGCTGATAGGTGATATATTGATCGCTATTTTTTATTAGAAGATGTAATCATGGTACTTTCCGTCATCCTTTTTCTCGCGGCGCTAACCGGGGTTTTGCTCGCGCTGGCCTTTCCTTATCCCTCGATATCCTTGCTCGCCTGGGTCGGCCTCGTACCCCTGTTTTCCGCTTTGAAGCGAAGCGACTTCAGGCAGGCTCCGCTATTGGGGCTTCTAGCGGGCGTAACCTTCTTCGCGACGGTTCTTTATTGGATAAAAATCTTCGGCTATATCGCTTGGATTTCGTTGAGCCTCGCGCTATCTAGCGCGTTCGTTCTCTTTGCGACCGCGACCTGGCTGGTGATGAAGCGGTATGCGGGCGTCGGTAGATTTATCGTCATCCCGGCGCTCTGGGCGGTATTTGAGTTTGCACGCTCGTTGGGCCCATGGGGTTTTGCCTGGGCGTATCTAGGCTCAACGGTTGAGCATCCGCTTCTCTTGGGCGTTGCATCATACGTGGGCGAGGTGGGGCTCGGCGCGCTCATCGTGCTGGCGAATCTGATTCTCTTTAACTTGGTCGATGGCGAGGGTCTTCGCGGGCGTTTGCGGCAGGCCGCCCCCGGTATGGCCGTCGTCGCGGTCCTGCTGGCCCTGATGTTACTCCTTGGCCAGAGAGCCTCGGACCTATTAGCGGCCAGCACACTAGATGGGAGGGCTCCTGCTATGAGAGCCGCCATTATCCAGCCGAATCTTGCTCAAGACCTCAAAGCCGACCTTACCAACAACGACTCGATAAAAGCGCTTTATATGACCATGACTGAAGAGGCGCTCAGGGCTGAGCCTGAAATGATAATCTGGCCGGAGAGTACTCTCATCACGCGCATCGACGATGAATCCGAGTTCTTGGAGCGGGTCGCTAAGTTGCTGGATCCCACTAAGACGACGCTTGTCTTTGGCGGGGTCGAAGGCGTTGAAGATCGTATTTACAACACCGCGTTCTATCTCGACGCCGACGGACGCCTTCACCGATATCGTAAGATACACTTAGTGCCGTTCGGTGAGTACGTGCCGATGCGCCCGCTTATCGAGCGGGTCAACAACATGGCGGCGCTGGTAAGTGACTATACGCCGGGGCGTGAATACAAAGTTTTTGAGATGGGCAGCCCGCATGAGTTCTCGACGGTAATTTGTTTCGAGTCGTCCCAAACCGACCTGGTTGGGCGGATGGTCCGGGAGGGAGCGAAGTTGCTCGTCATCGTCACCAATGATGCATGGTTCGGCAAGACAGCCGCCGCCGAGCAGCACTTTCGCATTACCCGAATGCGCGCCGCCGAATTCGGTATCCCAATTGTCCAAGCGGCGAATACCGGGATATCCGGCTTTATCAACGCGGATGGGACGATTGCGAAGCGAACCGGTCTCAATAAGCGTATCGTTCTCAGTGGAGCCGCAGTGCTTTCCGGGGAAGCGACGGTTTACGCGAAAATCGGTTTTATCTTTCCCTATATTTATCTTCTGGTAGCAGGGGTCGGTTTGACGCTTACGGTGTGGCGCAGGGAGAATGCTTGAGGGTGTTTGCGCGGTGAGTAGGTGGAGGTTCGACGTTTTGAGCATCTAAAAGAGCTGCTAAATAGACGTGAGCAGCTCTTCATGATTCATGCGGTCTTCGAGCTCTGGTTGTTTACCGGCTCAATGGAAAAACTGAATTTACCGCAATCCGGGCAAGACTCTACGCTGACACTGAGTAAGGGGGGAACACATACCCGCCAAGTCTTGCCACATTTTTTGCAAACCAGTACTTCTGCCAAGAGAGAGACCCCCGGTTCTTAAGAGTTAGAAAATTTAGTGTTGGATGATGCTGTACAAATTAACCGATTCTTCTTGCCAAAAAACCGTAATCTGGGAGCGCTTGCATAACTGCCTCGAAGTGCTCCTCGGAGCCGGGTTTCAGTGGCTCTGCTATGGAGACAGATAAGGCGTTTGCCCCGGAACTAACATACCGAGGTATGCTGTACTCTTTATTTAAAAGGAATTCGATTTCTTGTGCGGACTTGGCATCGTACCCGGTTAGGGTTGCCTTGTCGCCGGTGAATTCGGCTGTGACGACTCCGAGTGCGACCCTTCCCTTAAACCTATCGATCACAAATCTAGACATAAAGCCTCCAGTGCTTTTTTACACTACTGATATTTATTATCGGTAACGGGGTTACAAACATTAATAGCCTTCTAGGTAATGCGCCTGGCATCAACAGTAAAGCTAGGAAGCGAGGCATAGCCGGTATTTAATATGATAGGAAATACCATAATTGCTAAGGAACTGCGCATAAGCAGCCGATAACTATGTTACAAAAGGAAATGCAGTATCCCTAGAAATAAAAGGTGGGGGAGATAGGACCACCCAGGGACTGCATTTTCTTTATTCGATCACCTGCCTCGTCAAAGACCACCTTCGGCATTCAAGTCTTCGTCTATTCAAGGCGCTCTGCTGATGGTAGGGCCGGATACAGTACTACTACATTAATTTACAGATACATGTTTAACCTGCCCGGTTTTGGCAAAAATTTAATTTGGGATGTTGATTTAGCAGTCAGGCTATTGTAATATACGTTTAGCACTCGCAGGAGCAGAGTGCTAAAAATACTGTTGGGAGGGTCGATTTATGAATCTAAAACCTTTGCGTGATCGTGTGATTGTAAAGCCGATAGAGCCTGAGGAGGTAACCAAGAGCGGTATTGTCATCCCTGACACCGCCCGGAAGGAAAGGCCTCAGGAGGGCGAGATCGTTGCTGCCGGCGACGGCAAGCTCGACGATAGCGGCAAGCCAATTCCTATGGTCGTAAAAGTAGGGGACAAAGTCATTTACTCGAAGTATGGCGGCAGCGAGATCAAACTCGATGACGAAGAGTTCTTGATTATGCGCGAGGAAGATATTCTCGCAATCGTTGAGTAGGGCAGATGTTGCCGGTTTAGCATTTGTTAAAGTTTATTTTACCAAAGGGAGGGAACGCTTAAATGCCTAAAATGATTGAGTTTAATGAAGAATCTCGGCGTAGGCTTGAAGCAGGCGTAAACAAACTCGCCGATACGGTCAAAGTGACGCTCGGGCCAAAAGGGCGCAACGTTGTGATTGACAGGAAGTTCGGCGCGCCGACCATCACACATGACGGCGTGACGGTGGCGAAAGAGATCGAGCTCGAAGATCCTTTTGAGAACATGGGTGCGCAGCTCGCTAAAGAGATAGCGACCCAGACCAATGATGTCGCAGGTGACGGAACGACCACCGCGACGATTCTTGGGCAAGCCATCGTTCGCGAGGGCATGAAAAATGTGGCCGCCGGCTCGAACCCGATGTTCATTAAAAGAGGTATCGACAAAGCGGTTGCGGCTGCTGTCGCAGAGATTAAGGCGCTCTCAAAGAGCATCGACACCAAGGAAGAGATTTCTTCGGTCGCGTCTATTTCCGCCGCTGATACCGAGATTGGCGACCTGATTGCCGATGCGATGGACAAGGTGGGCAAAGATGGTGTCATTACCGTTGAGGAGTCACAGACCATCGGCACTGAGCTTGAGATAGTCGAGGGTCTGCAGTTCGACAAAGGATATATATCCCCTTATATGGTCACCGACACCGAGAGAATGGAAGCGGTCCTCGATGACCCGCTAATTCTCATCGCAAACATGAAGATCGGCGCGATTGCCGACCTATTGCCGGTTCTTGAGAAAGTGATGCAGGCCGGAAAGCCGCTCTTTCTCATCACCGAGGATGTCGAGGGCGAAGCGCTCGCGACACTCGTCGTCAACAAGATTCGCGGCACCTTTACCGGCATCGCTGTAAAAGCGCCGGGATTTGGTGAGCGCCGCAAAGCGATGCTTCAGGATATCGCAATTGTCACCGGCGGGCAGCTTATAACCGAGGAACTCGGAATCAAGCTCGACTCCGTGACCATCGATATGCTCGGCCGCGCACAGCGAGTTCGCATTACCAAAGAGGACACAGTCATCGTTGGTGGAGCGGGCAAGCCGGAGGATATCCAGGCTCGTATCGGGCAGATCAAGAACGAGATCGACCGGAGCGATTCGGAGTTCGACCGCGAGAAGCTGCAAGAGCGCTTGGCTAAGCTCTCAGGCGGCGTGGCGGTTGTCCGCGTAGGCGCTGCTACCGAGACCGAGATGAAAGAGAAGAAACACCGCATTGAGGACGCGCTATCAGCGACTAAGGCCGCCGTTGAAGAAGGCATAGTCGCGGGTGGCGAGGTCACGCTTATCAACATACTCCCGGCAATCAGAGCGGTTGGGGAAGGTCTTGAAGGCGACGAGAAGGTAGGCGTGCAGATTATCGAGCGCGCGATGGAGGCTCCACTCCGTCAGCTGGCGCAAAACGCCGGCTTTGAGGGCTCCGTAGTCGTCGAAAAAATCAAGACGATGGACAAGGGCCAGGGCCTCAACGTTGTAACCGGCGTCTATGGCGACATGATGAAGGACGGCGTTATCGACCCGGCCAAGGTGACCCGCTCTGCGCTGCAGAACGCGGCATCCATCGCGAGCCTCATTCTAACCACTGAAGCGGCGGTAGCCGACAAGCCTGAAGAGGGCGGCGGCGGAATGCCCGGTATGGGCGGAATGGGCGGAATGCCCGGTATGATGTAAGCCGAGCGGCGCACGAAGATAAGACATAAGATTAACAAGCGGGGTCATATGGCCCCGCTTGTTTTTACGCACATAATCAGCGTTGTTCAATGCGGGCATACAGTCAACACACCCTGGGCTTTCTTGACAGAAGAGGTCAGAGGGTGTAAAATAATCGAAATTTTACTCATGGAATTGAGCATTTATATGATCGGCTCCAGTCATATGTAGGTTTATTGGCCCGGGAAGCTCGACCCCGACGGGGATGAGCAGTGCTGGGCTTTTTGGTTGATTCTAAGAACGCGCAGGAGTCGCGCCGGCTTACGCTGGATGAGGCATAGAAAACAAGGTTGGGATTTATGCTGATTTCATGGTGCCAGCTTGGGCCGCACTGTAGGTAATATCCTGTACTGTCCCTGTTTTAATAACAGCGCGTATTGGTGTAGACTAAGAACATTAACCATAATTATAATCACTTATCGGGAGGTAATATGGAGATAGAAATAGGGAGAGGAAAAAAGGGGAGACGGGCGTACGGCTTTGACGATATTGCGATTGTCCCGAGCAGACGGACGCGCGACCCCGAAGATATCGACATAACTTGGGAACTTGCGGGAAACAAGTTCGAGCTGCCGATGTTGGCTTCGGCTATGGATGGTGTCGTCGATCCGAAACTCGCGATTGCGCTGGGCAAAATGGGGGGCCTGGCAGTACTCAATCTCGAAGGTATCCAGACGCGATTCGAAGACCCCGATCCGGTGCTCGACAAGATCGCGGCCTTGTCCAACAAGGAAGCAACGCGCGGCTTGCAGGAGTTATACCAGGAGCCGGTAAAAGAAGAATTAATGGCTAAGCGAATAAAAGAGATAAAAGCGGGCGGCGTGTTGGCTGCCGCCTCGCTCACGCCGCAAAAGGTCGAGATGTATTATGAGACAGCGGTAGATGCCGGTCTTGATATTCTTATCATCCAAGGCACGGTCGTTAGCGCCGAGCACGTCAGCACTCAGGTCGAGCCGCTTAATTTGAAAGAGTTTATCGGCCGCCTAGATATACCGGTAATCGTCGGCGGGTGCGCGTCGTATTCGACCGCGCTCCACTTGATGAGGACCGGTGCGGTTGGCGTGCTTGTTGGTGTGGGACCGGGCCACGCGTGCACCACGCGTCGCGTGCTCGGTATCGGTGTGCCGCAAGCGACCGCTATTGCGGATGCTGCAGCGGCCAGGATAACTCACCTCGAAGAGAGCGGCCGTTACTGCCATGTCATCGCCGACGGCGGCATGCGTACCGGTGGCGACATCGCCAAGGCCATCGCCTGTGGCGCGGATTCCGTTATGATAGGCTCTCCTATCGCTAAAGCAGAAGAAGCGCCAGGTCGCGGGTATCATTGGGGGATGGCGACATTTCACCCGACGCTTCCGCGAGGCACGCGGGTTCACGCGGGCCAGCGCTGCACGCTCCAGGAGCTGCTGCTTGGGCCGGCGCGCGAGAACGACGGCACGCTAAATCTCTTCGGTGCGCTCAGGACATCCATGGCGACGACCGGTTACCAGAACATCAAAGAGTTCCAGAAGGCCGAGGTCTTAGTAGCACCGGCACTACAAACCGAGGGTAAAATCTTGCAGCAAACACAAGGTGTCGGGATGTGCTAGTACGCGGCCGCAAGCTGTTCTCTATAGATTTTACACGCAGCGCATTATGGAGCCGCCGATTAACGGCAATATAATAAAGGAGTCGGGAGTCAGTTCTCTGGCTACTGGCTTCTTGTGCTTTTAGCATGGTGTTCTGAATAATTTGTATCCTATTTACAAATATAACTATATGCAGGCATAATAGATGTTTTAAGCGGCCAATTCGTTGGCTTACCATGAAGGAGACGAACCCGATTGACAACGCCTGATGTAACGAGTGAATTTCAAACAGTTTTGGTCGTTGATTACGGCGCACAATATGCGCAGTTGATTGCACGGCGCGTTCGAGAGTGTAAGGTATACTCCGAAATAGTGCCGCACAACATCTCGATTGAAGAGATAAAAGCGAAGAACCCGAGCGGGATAATTCTCTCGGGAGGGCCGGCGAGTGTCTATGCCGAAAACGCGCCCGCCGCAAATCCTGAACTATTTAAACTTGGTGTCCCCGTACTCGGAATCTGCTACGGGATGCAGCTTATGGCGCATTCGCTCGGCGGTGAAGTCGCCCGCACGGGCAACCGCGAGTATGGCAAGACCGACCTGGTTGTCGACAGTGACGAGCAGCTCTTCCACAATATCCCGCTAAACCAAGTCGTCTGGATGAGCCACTCGGACGCGGTAACGAGCGCGCCCGACGGCTTTATAGTCACCGCGCATACCGACAGCTCGCCGGTGGCGACGATGGAGAACCACGACGAGAAGCTTTACGGCGTGCAGTTCCACCCTGAAGTCGTGCATACGGTATACGGGATGGACATGCTCAAGAGTTTTCTCTACGGGCCGTGCGATTGCGTCCCGAACTGGACGATGGTCTCGATAATCGAGGACGCGGTCGCCAAGATACGCGAGCAGGTCGGCGACAATAAGGTCGTCTGCGGCTTGAGCGGCGGCGTCGACTCGTCCGTTGCGGCGATTCTCGTCCACAAAGCCATCGGGGACAACCTGGTTTGCATCTTCGTCGACCACGGGCTGTTGCGCAAAGGCGAGGCGGTCAAAGTTGAGGAGACCTTTCGCAAGCACTTCCGCATCAACCTTATCCACGTGTCGGCGCAAGACCGCTTCCTCGACAAATTAAAAGAGGTCACCGACCCCGAGCGCAAACGCAAGATAATCGGCGAGGAGTTTATCAGGGTCTTCGAGGAAGAGGCCGCCAAGTTCCACGACGCTAAGTTCCTGGTTCAAGGAACGCTCTACCCTGATGTCATCGAGAGCGGGACCAAAGACGCCGCGCGGATAAAGACCCACCACAATGTGGGCGGGCTCCCCGATGATATGGTGCTCGAGCTGGTCGAACCGCTCCGTCTCCTTTTTAAGGATGAGGTGCGCGCGGTCGGTGAAGAGCTGGGCTTGCCCGATGAGATAGTCTGGCGCCATCCTTTCCCGGGGCCGGGCCTGGCGGTGCGAATCATCGGCGACATAACCGCACAGCGCCTCGCTATCCTGCGCGAGGCCGATGCGATATTCGAAGAAGAGATAAAGCGCGCGGGTCTCTACCGCGAGATATGGCAGTCGTTTGCCGTGCTGCCTTGCATCAAAAGTGTCGGTGTTATGGGGGATGAGAGAACTTACGCCTATCCCATAATTATACGTGCTGTAACCAGCGAGGATGCGATGACCGCCGATTGGGCGAGGATACCCTATGACATCCTAGAGCGGATATCGAGGCGGATTATAAACGAGGTCGACCATGTCAATCGTGTGGCGTATGATATCAGCTCGAAACCGCCGGCGACGATTGAGTGGGAGTAAGAGATTAGGAGGAATGATATGAGTGAGGACTTAATGCGCGAGATAGAGGAGTTGCGCGCTCAAATCGATGTCATCGACAACGAGCTGGTCGAAAAACTCAACGCGCGCGCGGAACTCGCGCTTAAAATCAGGGCGCTCAAAGCTAAAAGCAGCCTGCCCCTTTACGATCCCGGCAGAGAAGAAGAGATATTTCTGAAGATAACTGCGGTAAACAACGGCCCTCTTTATGATGACGATTTAAGAAGAATTTACGATACTCTTCTGCAGACGATGAAGAGTTTGGATTAGGTGGCCGGAATGATTAAGAACGGTGAATTGACGATAATCTCGGGGCCGTGCGCGGTCGAGAGTCGCGACCAGGTGATGGAGGTCGCAAAGACCGTCGCCGAGCTTGGCCTCACGTACTTGCGCGGCGGTGCGTTCAAGCCGCGTACCTCACCCTATAGCTTCCAGGGTTTAGAGGAAGAGGGTCTTAAATATCTCACCGAAGCGACCAAGACCTATGGGTTAAAAGCGGTGACTGAGGTAATGGACACCGAACATGTCGAGCTGGTGTTGAGCTACGTCGACATGATACAGGTAGGCACGCGCAATATGGCAAATTTCGCGTTGCTCAAGAAGGTAGGCGCGCTCAGCGCCGAGCGCCAGACGCCCGTAATTTTAAAGCGTGGCATGTCGGCGACGATAGACGAGTGGCTGCTCGCCTCCGAGTACATCACTAGGGCAGGCAACCCGAATGTTATCCTCTGCGAGCGCGGTATCCGCACCTTCGAGACGGCGACGCGCTTTACGCTCGATATCGCCGCCGTGCCGGTGGTAAAGAAACTCAGCTCGCACCCGATCATCGTAGACATTAGCCACGCCATGGGCCACAGCGACTACATAATACCGATGAGCCGCGCCGCGGTTGCAGCCGGGGCGGACGGCCTCATGATAGAGGCGCACCCCAACCCGAAGAAAGCCCTTTGCGACGGCGCGCAATCGCTCACGCCTGAGCAGCTAAAGGAATTAGTAGATGAGGTAAGGCCGATAGCGGATGTGTTGGGGAAGCGGGTTGTGTAGGGAGCTGGTGCTAGAGGTTTGCTGTAGACGGGCATCCTGATGGCGATAAGCACAATAACTGAATAAGACCGATAAAATTGAACAAGCCGCCAACTGCAGCATTTGGCGGCTTAAACTTTTTACGAAAAACTTTCGACCTGAACGCGCTGGTTAAACCACATATGACGTATCGCAATTAAAAATCATGTGCGCGGAGTATTGTAGTTAAGTGTTTTTTTTTGCTAGGCTGCTCTAAAGAGACAACGTATCATGCTCAGATTTAAGACTGCTTCATAATATGTGTAACGCGCAATCAGCTCTGGAAAGTAGGGGGTGATTAAGTTGGGAGCTAGTATTAGTGTAAACACGGCGTATAGGGAATAAATACCACCCCCTGGATGCTGAGTTAAACAACTCAGAGGCGATACCGGGTGGTGGCAAGATGAATTTAGCACACATGGAGTTAAAAAGACAGACAAGAAGTAGAAAAGGAGATTTGGCGGAGGGAGAAAATTAATTGAAAAAGACGAACATAGTGAGCACGCTATTCGTATTATGTTTACTTTTAGTAATTCTAGGGCCTACTGGTAATGCTTATGCGTATGATGGCAATGGATCTGCTAGCTACGGAGAGAGCTGGTCTAGTAATACCTCAAAACTACGCAATTCAGAATTTCCGGATTTCAGCAACGACTGTACCAACTTTGCTTCACAGTGCATGAATTGGGGAGGCAAAGTGCACGAGAAATATGGATCCAGCGAAGCCACTAAGTGGTACTGCGATAAAACATTGTTTGGATTCACCTGGAGCAATTCTTGGTCTATCTCAAGCTATTTCTATAATTTCCTGCGAAACTATAATTCTGCGATTCAGGGAAGCTGGAAAGCCCCTACTGCTAATTCCAGCACGCTTATTAACAATGGTGATATGCTATTTTATGATTGGGATAGCAATGGTAGCAAAGATCATACCGGCATATGTACTGCTTATGCTGCAGATCCTAACTCGGGTATTACCGGTGATGTACAGTGCCAGCACTCGACTGATAGGTATCGTGCTATATGGCATTTGAAGCCCTATAATGCAAATTGGTCTACTACAACTATAACTGCAGTAAGGCCGTCTTCCACATTATAAACGTTAGGGGGTTGATTCTAATGGCAAAAAATCTTGTTAATTCAGGTTTTAGGAAGCTCCTGCTAGGTGTTCTCCTGTTAACTATAGTGGCCTCAGGTTTGGTGGGTTTCATAACTGTTGAGAGTGCAAAAAACATGGCTGAAATCGAGAAAGTAATAAGAGCGTCTGTAGTAGCAGCCAAAACATTGACGCAATTACCTGAGCCGTACTGTTCAGACACCGAAGGTAAAATACCTGAAAAAGTTAAGCAAGAGATGTTCGACAAAATTTCTGCAAAATACAATGAGATATATAGCTCGGGCTCTGAGATTCAAGGAATTCGGCTTGAGAATCTAAGGAATAGCGTGGTAGGGCAGGAAGCGGATAACTTTAGATCCTTGGGTGGTGGTATCAAGAGTTTCGAGAATATGGCTATAAGTCTTGATGGCGACGAGGCAACAGCAGAGGTAGATATGACGACCTTTGCTAGACTTCGGGAGTCTAATGGGCGGATATTTACGCCTGAAGCCACTGCTCACTATAAGTTTTCACTTGTAAAAGAGGATGGTCGTTGGAAAATATCAAAAGAAGAGTTTGATGTTTTGCCAGGTCAAATTTAAGCTAAGCAAAAACCTTTCAAGAAACACCACGTGCTTTAGGCACGTGGTGTTTGGTTTGTGTGGTGTGCCCAACAGGGCGCATGTACTTAAGAAATCATAAGGCAGCCTGTCAGTGGGGCTGCCTTATCCTTCTTCTTGCCCTTCCTCGAAGCGGTGGCGGTATTTGAGTATCTCCACATTCTCGATTGTGACGAGGCCTTCGTCGACCATCTCGTCTAGAATGGGGAGAAATGCGTTGATGCGTTCTTCGCCGTCGACTATCTCGATTATGACGGGCAGCTCCTCGGAGAGACGAAGGATGCGCATGGTGTGGATGCGGCTGTGGGCACCGAAGCTCTCGATACCGCGGATGACGGTGGCGCCGGCAAGACCCTCGTCGTGGGCGCGGCGCACGATGGCGGTGTAGAGCGGTTCATGATTCCAGTGGTCGGACTCGCTTATGAAAATCCGTAAGAGTTTGCCGGGGCCTGTTATCTTCATTTGTCCTCCTCGAAAGGCAACCAATAAGGAATAGTCGACCAGCTAATTGAGCGGTCTAGGCTTAGGAACTCGGAAACGATATTTAGTAGTCGATTCTTGTGACCGGAACAAAAACCTAAACGAGCTCTTTCTTACAGTATAAACCATCATATGGCTTCTGCGCCTAGATGCTTCTCCCAATAATCATTCCCAAATAGACGCCGGCCAACGAGAAGACGACGCTTGCCAGGACGTTGGACGCGGCCAGGTAAAAGCTCCCCGATTCGACCAAGTTAATCGTTTCGAGGCTGAAGGTGGAGAACGTTGTGTATGCGCCCAAGAAGCCGATGGCGAAAAACGGGCGCCAGAAGCCGTCTATCGCAAAACGCTCGATGGCAAGGGCAAAGAAGATCCCGAGTATGAACGACCCGGTCACATTAATGATGAGCGTTCCCAGCGGAAAGGTAAATCGTCCCGAGCCCATCACCCAGCCGCCAACAAGATATCGCGCTATCGCGCCGAAGAACCCGCCCAATCCTACGTAGAGAACTTTAATAGTCGTTCACCTTTCTTCAAGAACCTTAGCACCAGTTCGAGCCCAGGATTCCGGGCTTCAGAAGCCAAGTTGGGGCCAATTATTTGCGATGATGTCTCGGCTAAAATAAAAAACACTCCTACCTCAATCGGTAGGAGCTATCATCCGGTTTTGCCGGCTTTAAAGCGAGCCCCATCGCTTGCTCAAAATGCTTAGCAAAAGTGTAATGCCTCGGATATTTAAAGTCAATCACGCGAGGCTTGCACCCCGCGACCTCTGCGTCCTTTGGCATACGCATCCCGTATCCCGCGCGGCGATCACCGGCCGCGGTCAAAATCCATCCAGGGCTTAGAAAAGCGCGGGCCGATGCGCTATAATAAAAAATGCGGCAGGAGATATCGAAGGCCTGGATTCACAAGGCCTTTATTTTTTGCGCCGCGTTTACAAGCAGACACAGCATAGAGTTGCTCGACGAAACGAACTATACGAGGTAGCAGATGTTAGATAAATTAAATCCGGTCCAGTGCGAAGCGGTAACGCACGGCGAAGGACCCCTGCTGGTTCTGGCCGGTGCGGGGAGCGGCAAGACCAGAATACTCACGCATAAAATCGCCTACCTCATCAAGGAGCAGGGGATTAGTCCTTTCGAAATACTGGCCATCACCTTTACGAACAAAGCCGCGAAAGAGATGAAGGAGCGCGTGGCGAACCTGGTCGGCAGCGTAAGCCGGGCGATGTGGGTGAGCACGTTTCACTCGACGTGCGTGCGTATCTTGCGTCAAGAGGCCGAGCGCCTCGGCTATAATCGCAACTTCGTCATTTATGATGCCGCCGACTCGTTGCGCCTGGTCACGTACTGCATGCGCGATTTGAACATCGACACCAAGCGCTACCCGGCAAAGAAGGTCGCGGGGGCAATATCCAACGTGAAAAACGAGATGATAGACGCCGAGGCGTTCGCCACGCGCGCCACGACCTATGCCGAGACGGTCATCGCCGACGTTTATAAGCTCTACCAGGAACGCATCTACAAGAGCAACGCGTTCGACTTCGACGACCTCATCATGGTGACGGTCAACCTCTTCGAGCTCTTCCCGTCGGTCCTCGAGGCCTACCAGGAGAAATTTAAATATATCCTCGTCGACGAGTACCAGGATACCAACCTCGCCCAGTACGAGCTGGTAAAGATATTAGCTGGCAAGCACCGCAACCTGTGCGTTGTCGGGGACGACTGCCAGGCGATTTACGGGTTCCGTGGGGCCGATATCCGCAACATCCTCGAGTTCGAGAGGGACTATCCGGATTCGCGGGTTGTCAAACTTGAGCAGAATTATCGCTCGACCAAGACCATCTTAAGCGCGGCCAATAGTGTGATGCAGAACAACCGGGCGCGCAAGCCTAAAGCGCTCTGGACCGAAAACGAGGCCGGTGACCTTATAACGCGCTATCAGGGTGAAAACGAGCACGAAGAGGCGACCTTTGTCGCGAGTGAGATAGAGGGGCTGGTAAAAGCTGGGCGGCATTATAAAGAGTGCGCGGTCTTCTACCGCACTAACGCCCAGTCGCGCGTTCTCGAGGAGATATTCCTGCGCTACGGTGTGCCCTATAAAATCGTCGGCGGTTTGAAGTTCTACGACCGTGCCGAGATAAAGGATGTCCTCGCGTACCTGCGCGTGCTGTCGAACCCGCAAGATACGGTGAGCTTGAAGCGCATCATCAATGTCCCGAAGCGCAGCATCGGCGATACCTCCGTCGCCAAAGTCGACGCCCACGCGCTCAAGAAGAATATCGTCTTCAGCGAGGCTTTGAAGGACGTCGATGAGATAGGTGCGCTCTCCGCGGGGGCGAAGAAGAACATAAAGAAATTCCTCGTGTTAATCGATGAGCTGCTCGCGCTGAAAGAGAAGGAGACGCTCGAGAACCTGGTGCGGGCGATGCTCGATATGACCGGCTACCTCACGGCATACGAGGATGAAGGGACGATGGAAGCTTTGAGCCGGGCGGAAAACGTCAAGGAGTTCATCGGCGTAATCAAGGAGTTCGAAAACACCCACGTCGAGAGCAGTCTCGACGCCTTTCTCGAAGAGGTCGCGCTAATTGCCGATATCGACAATCTCGATGATGAAAACAACGCGGTGACTATGATGACCGTCCACAACGCCAAAGGCCTCGAGTTTAACGTCGTCTTTATCGTCGGCATGGAGGACGGCGTCTTCCCGCATATCCGCTCGATGACCGACACGGTCGAGCTCGAAGAAGAGCGCCGACTCTTTTATGTGGGCATCACCCGCGCGATGCAAAAGCTCTATCTCTGCAACGCCTGGTCGCGTAACCTCTGGGGCGGCCTGAACTATAACTCGGTCTCACGGTTTCTGCACGAGATACCGCCGGAGCTAACCGATGATGCCGTAAAAGTCGACACCCAGGCCAAACCGCCGTCTCAAATCGGTGCCTTTATCATCGGCGACAACGTCTTCCACCAGAAGTTCGGCGTGGGCCGCGTCGTCTCGGTCAAGAGCGAGGAGCAGTTGACCGTCTTCTTCGAAGCCGAAGGTGAGAAGACCTTGCTGTTGAGTTATGCGCCGTTGGAGAAGCGGTAAATATTCGATCAATGTATTGTTGTTTGGATGTCCGGCAAGCCAGCATCAAATAACCTGAACGCGGCCTATCCTTTCGGCTAGCTGCTCTTATACCATGCCCTCTCAAAGGCTTGTGTTACCTCGTTTGTAGTATATAACAAATGCCTGGTAAGGTGGGTATACTCCTTGCGCTAAATAATTAGTCGACATAAATAGCGTTTATCCTCTCGTGCCTCCGGCAATAGTCTCCCTAGTCTATGGGTTGCTAGGAGAATAAGGAGGAGAGATGTTTCAACGCCAACAACGATTAAGTCGGCGCTGCGCGCGATTATATCCTGTCTTGCTTATCGCGATAGCGCTTATCATCATTGCTTTGCCGTCGGTCGCATCGGCAACGACTTTCTCAGAGGTCGCTTTGTCGAGCAGATGGGGCCCCCATATTTACGGGCAACAGTATGCCCCGTTTGCACCGGTTCGAGTTACGGTAGCCGATTCCGAAGGGATTCAAAAGGGAAGCGCCGAGTCGAGCGTTAGCGCCGGCGGCGTCTATATGTTTTTCCAGGATGATATTCTCGCGATGGACGGGAATTCTATCGAGTTGAGGCGCGGCGATAGGGTGACCGTGAGAATCGGGACCGGCGGCACGATTATAGAAGAGACAATAGAGGCTGAGCTTTCCGCGCTTGTCAGTTCGACGCAGGACAAGGTATTTGTAGAAGCGCTTCCCAACCAAGCAATCGAAGTATACAAAGTAGTCGGCGCTTCATTCGAGCCTTTGGTGCAGGGCACGACAAATGCCGAAGGCAAACTGGTGTTGAACCATACAGTCTCGCCCAACGAGCTTTTCTATATTATGAGCGCCGACGTAAATACCAACTTTACGAGTCTCGAGCTTTGGCCCGCCTATGGGATGGTCGTCTTGAGTGACGATTCGCTCTGGGGATCCGGCTATATCTCCGACTCGACGGCAACGGTCGAGGTTTATGACGGCACTACGAAGCTCGCAGACGCTGAAGTAATGACGGAGGCGGACGGCAGCTTTTTCACGGACGACTTCTCTCCAGAAATCGATATAGTAAGCGGCAACACGATTAAGGTTATCGCCAGATACGTGACCACCCAGTTTGTCGCCAAACTCGAAGCCGATATGGATTATGTCGACGACACCATCCAGGGTAAGACTATCCCAGGCAGTTTTTTAGTGGCGAGCGTTGTTCCGGCAGGCGACCCTTCGTCAGCATTTAATGAAACGGCCACCGCGTCCGCGGGTGGGGATTTCACGATTAACGCTGCGATGGAGAGCGGTGATTTTATCTGGCTGGCCTCGATTCATCCGGATGGCAATATAACGCGGATGCACCGTGAATTCGGAACCACTTCCTATTCACACGGCGAACCGGTCATATTCGCGAACAAACAG
>JASEGT010000022.1 GCA_030018005.1 Actinomycetota bacterium | reverse complement strand
TTTTGCGCTTGAAACGTGCATGTTTGGTAACTACTACCCCATTTTGTTAGCAAAGTATGCGTATAAGCGGCATAAGCAATGCCAACCCCTAAAGTCCCGCCAATCATTACCACCAACAAAGCAACAAACAATTTCTTCATGTTCCCTCCTAGCTAGCATACACTTGATCAAACATAGAAAACAATCGCTGCGTTAAAGACAAGATTCATCCCATGATATACCCTCATAAATTGACTCTAATTTAATGGAGAACAAACGATCGCAATGTAGCGCTACGTTCATAGCCTACCAGAGGGGGGGGATAAATGTAAAGAGTTCGCGTATTATTTGTTCGTGGTATATTATGCCGGTTGATATCTCATTCTGAGGGATATCAACATAATCCGTGCATGCGCTTGAGTTTGGGGTGTTGAGATGCTACCCCGTACGAACGCCAAAACAACAGAAGCCCCGTTTTTACAGGGCTCCCTTAGATTTAATTAGTCTTAATTATCATTTTTGAACTTAACGTCCGTAGCGCCTATCGGACAACGTCAAAACCGCCGGTCAAACAAGCTGCCTAGGTTATGACGAATCTAACCCGCCGCTACCCTACCGTATCAACCCCATCCAGGATGAGACTTTGCTGCTGGCACCGGCCGCTCCGAGCATGCCGACGAATTTGTCGTCCTTGCCTATACATTCCAGGAAGAGTTTGCAGCGAGCGTGCTCGTCCATGCCCTTGCCTTCGCTCATTAATTTAAGTCGCGCATTAGTGAAGAAAACATTTGCCATGACGCCGCCGAATGTCGACTCGATGTCCGGCCTGATTTTGTCTTTTAGTTCATCGACTGTCATCTTACGCCCTCCTTATCGAATCGAGGACTTTTCCATCCTGGTCATAGAGGATAACCTCCAGCGGCATCTTGCCGAGCGCGTGTGTCGCACAAGACAGACACGGGTCGTAGCAGCGAGCCGCCATCTCTACCATGTTGAGAACGCCTTCGTCGAGACGATCTTCCCTGACGTGGTCTTTTGCAACCATCTCGATAGCCGTATCGATTGCCTTGTTGTTGTGGGTCGTAGGCACTATAAGGTTTGCTTTGGTGAGCTTACCGAAATCATCGGCCGCATAGTGGTAGTATAGGTTTGCCCCCGCTAATCGCTTTGAACTCGTCGAAAGCCTCTTTAGCGAGTGGCGTGGAGACGCCAGTCGCGACATTCAACCTCGCCAATGGACCTACCCGGTAGGTCTCCTCGCCCATCTTCCAGTAAGGGAACTTCGTCCAGGTATAGTCTTCGACGCGCTCATCGATATATTTGGTATAGTTCTGCGGCGAAAAATCGGCGACGATTTTACCGTCTTTATCGACAACGCGGATAAGACCGTCATACTCCTCGAGCATGCCGTCATCGGTCAGACCCATGTACATCGTATTGAAACTAGCGAAGTCGGGCGCCAAGTCGCTGTATTTACGGAAGAGATCCTTGGCTACTGTGAGCGCGATCTCCGCGTAATTTATCGCTTCGTCCGCGGATTTCAACATGTCATAGCGGTCCTCGCCGGTGATGCCCTTGCTCATCCCGCCGGGAATCGCGGTGACCGGGTGAATCGAGCTGCCGCCGACGCGCTCGACGATGTTCTTGCCTATCTTGCGGAGGCGTATCGCTTTCATGGCGAGGTCTTTGTCCGCGTCGACGATGCCGAGAACGTTGCGCATCAGCGGGTCGGATGCCGGCCCCAGGACGAGGTCGGGCGCGGCCAGGAAGAAGAAGTGGAGCGCCTGGTCTTCAAGACCAGAGCCGTATACCAGCAGCTCGCGCAATTTCTTGGCCGCTGAGGGTATCTCGACATCGAAGACCGCCTCGCACGCTTTGACCGATGCTAAATGATGCGCGGTCGGGCATATCCCGCAGATACGGGTCGTAATCAGCGGCATATCCCAGACCATCCTGCCCTCGCAGAACTTCTCGAAGCCGCGAAACTCCATGACATGGAAGCGTGCCGCACTAACTCGCGCACGTGCCAAGTGCGATTAGTACATCACATTTATCGCGAAATTTCTTCGCGGTCTCCACATTCTCATCGGTAGCGACCGCACCATCCAAAATTCCGACATCCGCTCGGTCAAAATCTTTGGTATCGATTACCGGCGAGTAGACTAGCTTGACCGCCCCGAGAACATCGAGGACCTCTTCGTGCAAATCCAGGAGCGACATATGGCAGCCAAAGCAGCCTTCCAAAATACCCGTAGCTACCGTTTTCATACAACAACCTCCATCACTTTTAGGTCCTTAAAGAAGGCGCCTGCTTCTTCAGCGGCTTTTCCGCCTTCACAGCCGTCGAGCCCGACGATCCGCAGCCGCTCTGAATTAATGCCGCGACTGCGCAATATCTCACGGAAGAGGTTTGCCCTCCGGTCGAGGTCGACCGAGCCGACCAGGTTCTGGCAACGATCTTCCTTGCACTTGCCGATTATAACGCCGTCAAATCCCTTGGCGAACGCCTCGAGAATCAACTGCGTGTCGACTCGCGCCCCGCATTTTACGCCCAGCGGCAGGATGCTCGCCGGGTACTCCATGCCCGACGTCCCCGCGTGATCGAGCGACGGGTAGCCACAGCTCTCACAGAGCAAGAAGAGCAGCTTGGGGTCGCCCTTTGACGGATACTCCGCGAGTATCTCAATGGCCGAATGGAGATATTTTGTCGGATAGGTCAGCAGGTCACGCGCGCCGGTAGGGCAAGAGGTTACGCAATTGCCGCAACCGCGGCAGCGCATCACATCGACGCTGGCGAGCCGCTTCGACTCGTCGATGTTTGATGCTTTGAACATACAAGTTTTTATACAGGTGCCGCAGCCGCCGCAGAGCCGCTCATCGACCTGGGAGACCGGCACCTCGAAGATGACCTCTTCTGAGTCAAGAATGGAGATTACGTTGAGCGCCGCGCTATCAGCGTAGGCCGCTTTGAAGCGGAGTTCGCCGGTGACCGGCACCATGAAGATGCCGAGGCGCAGTGTAGTGGTTACCATCGTGTCCCGGTTTATCGGGCGCAAGCTACCGTTTTCATCGACGTCTAAGTAGAAGACCGAGCGCAGGTCGTTTATGTAAGCTGAGTCATCCCCAGCCGTAATTACGACCGCGCCGACCGGCAACTGCTCGGTCTGACCGTTTTTATCCACAGTCAGCACAAAATCGCCTTCATGGCCGATTAACTTGTCGATGGTCGTCTCGGATAGCACCTTCAGGTTCTTATGCCCGAGGATATAGCCGATAGAGGTACGCAGCTGCGACATTTCCTCTTCGGAAATCCGTGCTTTCGGCTCTTTGTCTATTAAATAAACCCGGTAGCCGTGGCTTAGCAGCCGCTCCGCGACCATAGCCCCCTCGATGGAGGGGCTGTCATGTGTATATGCCATGCTGTCCTCGAAGACTCCGCTACCCGGCGCGGCGCGCCGTCTGCATCCTGCTGCCCGCCCTCACAAGGTGTTTCGGCTGATAGCGTGGTCTTATTATCTGAATATCAGCACTTACGGGCTGCATCATCTCCCGCAGCGCGACAAAAATGCCCAGTCCGACCATAACGTCGCCAACGCTAAACGCAGCGGCGAACGGAATGCCTTTGGGCATCGAGAGAATATCCCCCATATACCAGAGCGCCGAACCAACAAGCGCAGACGGGACCCCAAGCGAAGCCATGTCGACACCGGAGCTCGCCATAGCTGAGAGCATGGCGCTACTAAATGAGGTAGTAGCCAGGAAGTTGAGAGCAAGGCCCGCCGCGAGCACACGAGTCCCCACGATGTGGCGGTTGGCTACCATGAACACGACGATACATAGATACGAAGCCGCGCTTGCCGCAAAACCGACCCTCTCCAGGGCGCTGTTCGATGAGGGCTCACACGCAAGAAGCGCTATCTGAATCGCGAGTGCTAAAAAGACAAGGACCCCATAGCGGAGGCGAACTTGAGAAAGGGCACTTAATCTTCCGCCCTGTAAGTAACCGAAGAGTAATGCAAGCATGATGAAGTCAAGAATAAACATTTCTAAATCTCCTTCGAGTGGATTTCCGTTACTAGTTGTTCTCGGCAAAAACACGGCGCGGTTTAGAACATATTTATAAATTATAATATATGATGCATGTAATTTTCGCGTACCCGCTTCAGTTTAACAATATGTCCAAAACAGCGGCGGCTTATGCGGTTGGCGTTACCGCTTTCATCTGTCGTTACGTAGGCAGAAACCTGTGTCATGATGCGAAATCGGCGCGACAACCATACACACTCCTCGATATATTTCTGTGGCAGGTGGACTAAGCAAATATGTATCCGCTATAGAGTCAAGTAATCTTCTCTGTCGCCGATGTAGTAGGAAAGCCAGGTGGTATTGGCAATCAGTGCTGAGCTACCCCGATTCCAGGAGGTTGTAACATGTCAGTAGTCCAGTGGAGCGATGATTTCAAAACCGGTGTGTGTGGAGTCGATTGCCAACATAAGGCGCTCATCCGGATGCTCAGCGGTCTCTACTCGATAGCGGAGAAGAGCCAGGATCGCGAGGTCGTATCCGAAGCGGCGAGCCTGCTTGCGGATTTCGTCGTCGAGCACTTCCAGTGCGAAGAAAAGACAATGCGCGACATAAGTTATCCGGCCTATGAGTCCCACAAAAAACAGCACGATGAATTCGCCGGAAGGGTGGCTAACGTAGTACAACGTTTTGACGAGACCGGCGACAACGGCACGCTCAATGAAAGCATTCAAAACTACATGGTCCCCTGGTTGACCGAGCATTTCACCAAGACGGATAAGGAAATGGCTGGTTTTATCGCTTGCGTACCGAGCGGCAAAGTAGCCTAACTTCTAAGATAAGCTAAAACGCACAAAAACGGGGGTCGGTACAGCCCCCGTTTTCTTATGCTCCTCTCTGCCCGACCGCATACCCGCCCGGCGCGCTTTAAGCCTTCGCCAGCTTCACCGCGCAGACTTTAAGCTCCGGTATCTTGGCGACCGGGTCGATGGCGGTGTTGGTCAAGACGTTTGCCGCCGACTCGGCGTAGTGGAACGGCATGAAGACCACGCCCTCGCGGATGCCTTCGGTGACCATCGCAGTGCTGGTGAGGCAACCACGTCGGCTGGTTAAGACCACCCCGTCGCCATCGGCGATATCGTGTTTGGCCGCGTCCGCCGGGTTTATTTCAACCCAGCTTTTCGGCGCGAGCGAGCTGAGCGCCTCGGAGCGCCGGGTCATCGTTCCGGTGTGATACTGCCACAAACTGCGCCCGGTCGTCAAAATCATCGGGTATGCGGCGTCGGTTTCTTCTGCCGAGGCGCGGTGTTCGATTGGGCTGAAGAGCCCTTTGCCCCGGGTGAAGGCTTGCGTGTGCAGAATCGGGGTGCCCGGGTGCCCGGCCGAGGGGCATGGCCAGTGCAAGCCGCCCTCCTCTAAACGCTCGTAGCTGATGCCCGCATAGCTCGGCGTCAGCAAACGTATCTCTTCGAAGATTTCCTCGGCGGAATTGTAGCGCATCGGATAGCGAAGCGCCAGGCCTATCTCGGCGATGATCTGCCAGTCAGGCTTGGCCGCGCCGGGCGGCTCGGTCACTTTGCGCACGCGCTGGACACGACGTTCGGTGTTGGTAAAAGTGCCGTCTTTCTCAGCAAAACACGCGCTAGGGAGAACCACGTCGGCAAACTCGGCCGTCTCGGTGAGAAAAATATCCTGCACCACGAGAAAATCGAGTTTGTCTAGCGCTTTCTTGACATGGTCTATGTCGGGGTCGGAGACGGCCGGGTTCTCGCCCATAATGTAGAGCGCTTTGATCTCACCTTCACCGGCTTTTTTCATGACCTCGGAGAGGGTGAGGCCGGGTGTGCCCGAGAGCACGACGCCCCAGGCATCTTCAAACTTTTTGCGCGCCGCCTCATCGGTGACCTGCTGGTAGCCGGTAAAGACGTTGGGCAGGCCGCCCACGTCGCAGGCACCCTGGACGTTGTTCTGCCCGCGCAGTGGGTTGACGCCCGTTCCGCGCCGGCCGAGATTGCCCGTCATCATCGCGAGGTTGGCGATAGCGAGCACGTTGTCGGTACCGGTCGTGTGCTGGGTGATGCCCATCGTGTAGCAGATGGCCGCCCGCTCCGCGTTCGCGTAGAGCCTGGCCGCTTGCCTGATATTCTCGGCCGGCACACCGGTTATCTTCGCCACCACATCGGGTGTGTATTTCGGAAGGACCGCCTCGAGCGCCGCGAAACCCTCGGTGCGCCCCGCGATGAAATCGCGGTCGGCCAGTCCCTCGGCGAGAATCACGTTCATGAGGCCGTTTAAGAGCGCCACGTTAGTCCCGGGCTTGAGTTCAAGCCACACCTCGGCGAAGTCGACGAGCGGGATGCGTCTCGGGTCGGCCACGATTATCTTCGCGCCGCCCTCGCGGACCGCCTTCTTCATCTGATAGCCGATGATGGGGTGCGCCTCGGTCGTATTCGTTCCTATCGCGAGGATGACGTTTGCTTCCGCCAGGTCCTCGATGGTGTTGGTCATCGCACCGCTACCAAACGCTTTGGCCAGACCGGCCACAGTAGCGGAGTGTCACAATCTGGCGCAGTGGTCGACGTTGTTGGTGCCGATCACCGCCCGCAGAAGCTTTTGGAAGAGATAATTCTCCTCATTGGTGCAACGCGCCGAGGTGAACCCGGCAACGGTGTCGGCCCCGTGCGTGCTCTTCGCGTCGAAGAGCCTCTCGGCGACCGTGTTTATCGCTTCATCCCAAGAGGCTTTGACCAGCTTGCCGTCTTTTCGCACCAGCGGGTGGGTCAGGCGGTCGGGGTGATTAATAAAGTGATAGCTGAAGCGGCCTTTGCCGCAGAGGTTGCCCTTGTTGACGCCTTCGCCCAGCGTCTGCGTGACACGAAAAACCTTGCCGGTACGGTCGGTGTTGAGTTCGAGCGTGCAGCCAACACCGCAATAAGTGCAGGTCGTTGTCGTGACCGTAGGCGGCCAAAGAAACTCGCGGGCGAATTCCGGCCGGTTCTCGACGAGCGCCGCTGTCGGGCAAGCCGAGATACACTGGCCGCACGCTTCGCATTTGGTCTCGGCGAGCGGTATGTTACCGGTCGGCACGATGTCGTTTTCACCCTCGCGGTACTCCAACGCAAAAGCGCCGACGACCGAGTCGCAGATATCCACGCATTTCCGGCATTGGATACACTTGTTCTGGTTGCGCAGTACGATGGGGTGGCTCTTGTCTATCTTGAATCGGCGCATGGCCGCATAATCATCGCTTGGCTCTATCTCGTAGGCCATGGCGGCGTCGCGCAGGTCGCAGTCGTTCTGCTTGATGCAGCCGCACTCGAGGCAGCGCTGCGCCTCTTTGAGCGCGTCTTCCTCGCTCAGGCCCAATTCGACCTCGGTGAAGTTGCCGACGCCGAGCCTTTTGGCCGTCTCGAGGTCGGGCATTTTCACGCGCACGGCCTCCGGCACTGCGAGGTCTTCTTTGGATACCCCGCCGCGCACGGCGCTAAAGGGTTTCCGCACGCCGAGGTCTATCTCTTCGCCGTCGAGGTACTGGATTATCGCGAACGCCGAGTCGCGACCGCCGGCGACCGCCTGGATAGCGGCGTCGGGGCCGGTCACCGCGTCACCCGCCGCAAAAACGCCGGTAAGCGAGGTCTGCATGGTGGCGGCATCGGCCGCCATATATTTTCCGTCCATCGCGCCTTCCGCGCCGGTGCCGTCGACGGCCTGGCCGATTGCGGCGATGAGGTTATCTACTTCAAGGACGAACTCGCTTCCCGCCTGCGGCTCGGGGCGGCGGCGCCCCGATGCGTCGGGCTCGCCAAGCGCCATCCGTACACACTCGACCGCCTCGACCTTGTCGGTGCCGATGACGCGGGTAGGGTTCGCCAGGAGCAGCAGCTCGACGCCCTCGTGCTCGGCTTCTTCTATCTCTATATCGTGGGCCGGCATCTCGGCGCGGCCACGGCGGTAGATGAGGTAGACCTTCTCCGCGCCGAGGCGGAGCGAGCTTCGCGCCGCGTCGATGGCGACGTTGCCCCCGCCGACTACCGCGACCGTTTTGCCGATTTTTATCGGGTCGTTGAGCCCAATGGAGCGCAAAAAATCAACGCCGCTCATCACGCCGGGGATATCTTCATTGTCGATCCACATCTTGGTGCCGGCTTGCGCGCCGATACCCAGGAAGACCGCGTCGTATTCGCCTTGGAGCTCTTCGAGCGTAAAATCCGTGCCGAGGCGTTTGCTGGTGTGAAGCTTAGCGCCAAGCTCGAGTATCTCGTGGACCTCATCGTCGATGATCTCTTTCGGGAGACGATAGGCCGGGATACCGTAACGGAGCATGCCGCCGGCCTGCGGCATCGCCTCGAAGATGACCGGTTTATGGCCTTCGATCGCGAGATAATACGCGCAGGAGAGGCCGGCCGGGCCGGCGCCGATTATCGCGACCTTCTTGCCGGTCGCGGGTTTTACATCGGGTCGAAAGCGCATCGCCGAGAATTTATCCCGGTCGGCGGTGAAGCGCTTGAGCCAGCAGATGCTTACGCGATCCTCCACCAGGTTGCGCCGGCATGCGTCCTCGCAGGGACGGGTGCAGACGCGCCCGATGATGCCGGGCAGCGGGTTGGTCCGCTTTATAAGCTCAACCGCGTCGCGGTAGCGTTTCTGCGCGATGAGGCCGATATAGCCCTGGGCGTCGGTGCCGGCGGGGCACGCCAGAGTACAGGGCGCGATGCAGTCTGCCCAGTGGTCGGCAAAGATCTCTTCAAGGCGGCTCTTTCTTATTTCGAGAAGAGCAGTGGTGTCGGTGCTCACGCTCATACCTTCGACAACCGCCGTCGTGCACGCTTTAACGGGCTCGCTTTCACCGGATACCTCTACGACGCACATGCCGCAGCGCTCGTTCGGTTTAAGGCGAGGGTCGCTACAGAGGCTCGGGATATAGACCCCGCGTGCCCGCGCGACGTCGAGGATGGTCTGGCCCGACTGTGCCGTAAGGGACTCTCCGTCTATTGCGATGTTGAGTTGTTCGCGTATCGATGTCTCTGACATAAATCCTCCTGCCTTTTGCGATCAGATATGGACGTGCCAAAACCTTATGGAAACAAGAAAAACTCGGGCTTCAGCGATGTGCTCCGGTGTTTTTCTTATTCGCAGAAGACGTGTCGGAAGGGCGGACGCGTAGTCCGCCCTCTCCGGTCTGTCCTTCTATTCGTCGATTACTCATTCGTCGCGTATAGTGCCTGCTATGCTTCGGCCTTCGCGCCAAGAATGTCATCGAGGTATGACGCCGCATAGAGCATCTCGTTCTTGAGGACCTCGACAGTCTTGACGACCGCCATGAGTTCTTTATCGAGCGAGTCGGCGATTGCGGCGGTAAGACCCGCGGCGGCCAGCATGGTCATGAAGGTGTAGCCGAAACGCGTGTGAAGGTCCTTCGGCGTACCGTTGTAGATATTACTCAAGCCGACGACCGATTTCATCGGTGGGTCGTTGAGCATCTGGAACTGGCGGATGGTCTCGACGACCTCCATCGCATCCATCTGAGCTACCCCGATGGGCAGAACGAGCGGGTCAAGATAGATTCTCTCTAGACCCACGCCGTGCTCCATCGCTTTACCCATGATGGTTGCGGCATTTACAAGGCGCTCGTTGCAATCGCGCGGGATGCCTGCGGAAGTCATGGCGAGCGCGATGATGTCGGCATCGTAGGTTGCCGCCATCGGCATGTACTTGTCGAGCACATCCTCGTCGGCGTTGGTCGAGTTGATCATCGGTTTGTGCTTGGTGACGACCTTGAGGCCCGCCTCCATCGCCTCGATGTTCTTGGTGTCGAGACAGAGCTGGATAGAATCATCGACCGCCTCTTGCACCGTCTTCACGAGCCACTCCATCATGGCCGGACCGTCTTTGGTCGCCGGTCCAAGGTTAAGATCAAGGCAACGCGAGCCGCCCGCGACCTCGGCGAGCGCCAGGTCCTGGATAGGCTTGGCGTTGCGCTCCCGCATAGCCGGGCCAATCGTCTTCGACATAATATTGATCTTCTCGGCAATAATCAGCATACTTGTTTCTCCTTCCCTCGTAAGCTTTGTATATCAGATACCGGAAACTCGAGCAGTCCTTCACCCCTACATACCGCGAGAAATGTGACGACGCGATGAATCACGCTGTTCGTCGCGTCTCGCTGTGCTCTCACGTATCCAGGCTCAAGACCCCGGTTGCTCTCAAATGTAATACGGCCTACGCGCCGCTATCGCCGATTTCGGCCTGGAGCCGCTCTTTGATAGCCCGTATATCCTCGACATACTCCGCGTCGCTGTCGAACGGCGATTTCCCCTCAAGGTCCGCCTTGCGTATCGACTCGCGCTCGATGAGCGTGCCGATGACGGGTAGGTCTGGTATGTACTTGCGCATCGTCGCTTCCTCGTCACGGTCGTGGACCTTGTTGAGGACGAGAAAGATGCGCGGTATGCCTAAGTCTTTCGCCAGCTTCTCTATCTGGCGCGCGGTCTGGATGCTGCGTTGGCCCGGCTCTATCACTACGAGCATGGCGTCGACCGACTCGCTGGTACCCCGTCCGAGGTGCTCGATGCCGGCCTCCATATCCATGATGACCGCTTCGTTACGACGCACGATGACGTGCTTTAGAAGCGCTTTGAGCATCGTCGATTCGGGGCAGATGCACCCCGCACCACCCGATTCCACCGTGCCTAGAACGAGGAGTTTCACCCCGTCGGCCTCGACGCTCAGCTCATCCGGGATATCATCGACCTTGGGGTTGAGCTTGAAAAAGCCCCCCATGGTCCCCGGAATGCCGCCCGTGCGCTCGGCGATAAGCTCGCTCATCCTGGCGATCGGCACTATATTTGCGGCATCGTTCGCATCGATGCCGAGCGCGGCTGCCAGGTTGGCGTCCGGGTCGGCATCGATTGCTATGACGTTGTAGCCTTCCTGCGCGAGAAGCCTGGCCAGGCCCGCCGCGACTGTCGTCTTACCGACGCCGCCTTTACCGGTAACGGCTATCTTCAAACCGAATCATCCTATTCAAAATATCAGAATCCCACTTATTATAGACCGGCTGCCGCCAGAATATCCGGCACCCGGTCTTCGGCGCCGATGGCCATGACGTGGACACCTGCGCAAACCTCTTTTAACTGGGCGATTTGGTTGCCCGCGATCTCAATGCCCTTCTTGAGCGCATCCTCGCCCTTAAGCGGCGCGAGTTCGTCTATAAGCTCTTGCGGCACCGAAACACCGGCTACGAACTTATTGAGATACTTGGCCATGCCCGCCGATTTCAAGAGCAAGATGCCCGCGAGAATCGGGACATCGAGTTCTTTGGCCCGCTCCATGAAGGTCATGAACTTGGGCATATCGTATATGGCCTGCGTCTGAAAGAACTTTGCGCCGGCGTTGACCTTCTTCTCAAACTTCGCGAGCTGCGGCTCGAGCGGAATCGACTCGGGCGTCACAATCGCGCCCGCGAACAAATCGGTCGCGCCTTGCAGCTCGAGTCCGGCCATGTCGCGCCCTTCGTTGAGGCCGTTAATGACCTCGAGAAGCTGGACCGACTCGATATCGAAGACCGCTTTGGCATCCTTGTGGTCGCCGAGGACCGGATGATCGCCGGTGAGCGCGAGGACGTTCTTAATCCCCATGATGGCCGCACCGAGCAAGTCGGATTGGAGCCCGAGGCGGTTGCGGTCGCGGCAGGTCATCTGATAAATCGGCTCGATACCGATGTCCATTATCTCTTTAGCCACCGCCAGGGTGCAGATACGCATGACCGCGCTCTGGTTGTCGGTGACGTTGAGCGCCGTAACCTTGCCTTTTAGTCCTTTAATATGATGAACCATCTCGCTGATGTCGGTGCCTTTCGGAGGGCCGACTTCAGCGGTGACCACAAAATTCCCACGTTGAATCTCTTCCTTGAATCCCACTGCGCTACCCTCCTACTTCCTCAAGTCCATCGAGCGGATATTCCCGGCTTTGCCGTAGCTCTTCGGAGCGTTTATCTCCTTGAACTTGTCGAGCGTGCCGAGCTGCTCCATCTTATTATAGATAAGGACCCAACCGCAGTCCTTATCGCTGCCTATCTCACACTTGCCGTTGTTGGTGCCGCCGCACGGCCCGTTAAGCAGGCTCTTCGCGCAGCGGGCGACCGGGCAAACGCCGCCGGTCAGGTGCAGAATGCACTCGCCGCAGCCTTTACACATCTCGGTATAGTACCCGTATTCTTCGTTAAATCCCATAAAGGTGGTATTGACCCCGGGAAAGACCGGTGTATTGGGGAACCTGCGGGCAATGCCCTGGATCCCTACACCGCACGCCAGGGAAACGATGGCTTGGTACTTATCGGTATCTTTGACCTCATCGAGGTATTCGAAATCGCACTGGCGGATGACGGTCTGCTCGCCGACCTCGATATCGCGCCCGTCGACCTTGCGCGCGAGGCGCAGGGCGGTCGCGGTTAGGTTGACGGAGCGCTCGCCGCCGGTAAGGCAGACCTCCACACAGGTTCCGCAACCTACCATAAGAACGCGGTCGTATCCGTCGACCATTGCTTTTATCTCATCCAGGCTCTTTGGCTCTGCAACAATCATCTTATTTCACCATCACTTTATTGAGAGGATTCGGCCCCAGCTCGGCGAGCTTGGCCTTGAACGCACCTATGGCCTGCTGCGCCTCTTCCGGGGTCGCGAACGAGCCCATGAACTCGACACGGTCGCCGCCGATGCCTATCTCTTCGAGGAGCCTCTTGGCGCGATTGGCGCGAACCTCGGCCCAGTTGACGTCCTTGCGATAGCGGCATTTGTCGTCGGGGCAAGCCATGACGGCTACGCCGTCGACACCGTTCTCAATCGCGCGCAGGATGTGTTGCATGTCGAGGCGGCTCGCACACATCAGCTTGACGAAGTTAAGGCCCGGTGGGCTCGATGTCGCCTTGGAGAGCGGATTATATATCTCCGGTTTGCCGAGCTGGCACCCGAAGGCGGTAATACCGCTCGTGGCGGCGTCTATCCGCTCATTTATAAGTGTATCATCATTGAAACCTACGTGTATCGCCATGCCCGGGCACTCCGCCGCGCAAATACCGCAGGACTGGCAGCTATCCCAATTAAAATCAGCTACGCGCGCCTCGGAGATGTACGGTGCGCCGAACGGGCAGACCCGCACACAGGTAAGACACGCTGCGCATTTCTCGGCGATTATCTCGGCGCCGCGACCGCAGTTCATGCAGCGCCCGGCCTCGTAAATGGCCATATCGATATCGAAGCCACCCTCGGCCTCTATAAAGCTTTTGACACGCTCCGCCGGGTCGACGATGGGCACATGGTTCTTCTCTTTGCGCACTATCGCGTCGATGGTGTGCTGCGGAAGTCGGCCGATAGCGAGCGGCTCCGGCACGACGACCGCGCCGGCCGTACCAGTGGTCAAGAAACGCTCGATGGCGGTGGCCGCGTGGTGCGCGTTTCGCATCGCCGCGACCGCGGAACCGGGTCCGGTTACAACCTCACCGGACGCGAAGACATTCGGGAGGTTGGTCTTGAGGGTGAGCGCATCCCACTTGATGCGGCCGCGCTCATCGACCTCGAGTGAGGTCCCGGTAAAGCCGTTCATATCGGCGCCCTGGCCGATAGCGAAGACCACATTATCGGCCTCGATTCCAAGAATCTCGTTCTCGTCGTAGGCCGGGTTGAACATACCTTTTTCGTCGAAGACACGTGCGCAGCGCTTAAAGCTGATGCCCGCTACCTTGCCGTCCTCGACCTTTATCTCTTTCGGACCCCAGGAGGGGTTGATAATTATGCCCTCTTCGCGCGCCTCGACCAGTTCCCAGCTGAACGCCGGTATCTCGTCCTCGCACTCGAGGCAGCAGAGACTGACCTCCTCGGCGCCCATACGCTTCGCCGAGCGCGCCACGTCAAACGCGACATTGCCGCCGCCGATGACGACGACCCGCTTGCCGATGACGACGTTATCGTTAAAGTTCGCCTCTTTCAAGACGGGCAGCGCCAAGAGGACGCCGTCGGCGTCATGGCCGGGTATCGGAATACCCCTGCTCACCGTGAGGCCGATGGCTATAAGGACCGCGTCATAGTCTTTGGCGAGGTCGTCGAAGGCGACATCCCTGCCGATTGCGGTGTTCGTCTTAATCGTCACCCCGAGCGATTCGATAGCCGCGACATCTTGCGCGACAACGTCTTTCGGCAGGCGGTACTTGGGAACGCCGGTATATATCGCGCCGCCGCAGGCGTCGTTCTGCTCGTAGATGGTGACATCGAAGCCGTCCTTGGCCAGGTCGTAGGCGGCGGTCAGACCGGCGACGCCGCCGCCGATGATGGCGACCTTCTTGCCTCTCGTCTTCGGAACCGCGTCCGAGACCGGCTCATCCGCGCAGACGTCGGAGGCAAAACGTTTGATGGCCCTGATATTTACCGCGCCCTCCACGTCGTTGCGGCGGCACTCGCCCTCGCACGGGTGGTGGCAGATGCGCCCAAGTGAGCCCGGCAACGTGCAGCGCTCCCGCACCGCTTCCAGCGACTCCTTGAACCTGCCCTGGGCTACAAGGCTCACAAACGACTGGATATCCGCATTGACCGGGCACGCGGCGGCGCACGGCGGCTTGAGCGGCTGGTCTTCTATCCATGTCTCAAAGGCTTCGCTCTGAGAATTTACGTTCGTAGCTTCACTCGCCATAGTAGCAACCTTTCCTTTACCTACTACTTAAAATAGCTATCAGCGACCCTATGACCGGTTGTCCGCAACCGGTTTGAGATTCTTCTGTCCGGGCCATATCTCCCTTATGCTGACAGATTATCCGTGACGCAGCGACGCGTCACGGCTTCCGTCGCCCATCCATATCGCTCCCAATCCTAAGCGCTGATTTGTGGTTCAAAATACTAACGAGCCCTGTAACGCAACAAAAGCTATTGTCAATTGCAAATCGCTCGACTCCCCAATAATTTGCAATTCTCAATTATCACGCCGCAACCAAAGCGGTATTAGTGGGTTAGTGATCGGCTTATCCCTAACCCACTAATGGCTCGTCCTTCACATGCTTGCTAAGCTGTTACCGGTTGAAAACTCTTCAGGAAGGCCGGGATATCGGCGGCTTCGCGCGGGCCGACGACTATCTTCCAACCCTGGAGTTCTTCCTCGAGTTCGCCGCTTATCTGAGCGACATAGCCTGGGATGACCACGGTTTTATGCTTTATCTTATCGAGAATGTCGCTCTTGTTGACGAAGGCGGCGATTCTCTCCGGTACAAATTTGCCGGCCGCCCACGCGGTAAGCGTAGAGAGGCCGTCGACGTCGACGATACCGAGCCATGCCGGCATCTTGCTGCCCTCGACCTCGCTCGAGACGATAAAGTACGTCAGCGAGAAGTTGGTCGTGATGAGGAACGGCGAGTCTTCCGTCGGGTTGTTGATTGGGTAGACGCCCTGATCCACCTGCATCGGACGCTGCGGGTCGGTATAGATGTTCTGCCTCAGGACGTAGAGGGCATAGGCCTTCTCGGGACTGAGGTCTTTGAGCACCATGATACCGCCGTACTTGATAGTATAGACGGCCGCATGGACGGTCTCCATCATATCGTCCGCTGTCTCCTCGGCGGGGAACGTTATCGTCGGATACCCGAACGGGCGCTGTTTCTTCTTGAGAGCCAGGCGCCGCGTAAAGACCAGGTTCTGGAAGGTCTCTTTGAGAGTGCGCGTACCCATATCGATGACGAGGTCTTTAAGGCCCATGCCATTGAGTTTCGTCGTAAGCTCGGCCAGCTCATTAAGGGAGGCCGGTTTGACGGCGAGCGGGGCGCCGTATTTCTTGGCAAGCTCCGCCATCGCGTCGAGGTTGTCGGCGGTCGCCGCGTAGAGCAATGGTTTTGCGGGACCGGCGGCCGACATCGCCGCGTCGATTGCCGCCGCATCCGCCATCAAAACGAGCGGATATGGGATGCCTGCCATGACTTTCTTCACCATATCACTAAAGGTGTTCGCGTCACCCGAAGAATTCTTGACCGCGACGAGGTCGGCGCGCATAGTCTGGCCGACACGCTCATAGGTAGCCTCCTTGAGCGCGGCAAGTTTCGCGTCGACGGCCGCGCCGTCTTCCGTGTCCTCAACAAGGAGTGCCAGGCCAGGCGGGTTGAAGAAGGTCTTCTCGTGCCTGTGCATTACGAGTTCCTCACCAATCTTGAGCGCGTATTCACCCTCACCTATCGTCACACCGCGCATCGGAGGCGCAGACGCCTCGGAGAGCAGTGCTTTTGCTTCCTCACTAACATGCGGGCACTGTTCGAGAGAAGCGCCGCCGGCGGCAAGCTTCATCGCGAACGCCAGGCAGGTGGGAATCCCACAGTCGCCGCAGTTAGTCTTTGGGAGCTGTTTAAAAATATCCATTCCGGTTAAAGCCACATTCACTCACCTCCAAAAAGGTTAATCGTTCATTCGGCCATACGGCCATCGCTAGAAAAAATCACGCGGAGCGGGGCGCAGTTAAGCGCCCCGCCGCCCGCGCACGGTTCATATTAGCCGAGCATGTCCATCGACAATGCCGGATGACTCTTGGACTTGGCAAACGCCCCGACCTCTTCCATGGTGAGCGCATTAGTCTCATCCGCTATCTTATTGAGAAAGTCGGGGTCTCCGGTACGCTCCGCTTGCCCTTCGAGAATGCCGGCGAGCTGCTCTTTAAGCTCTTTCGGCATCCAAACAACGCGGGCGAAACCGCCGTCGGCCGATAGGAATTTCGGGCTGCCGAGGAAGTACTTTCCAACGCCGGCCATACCCGGGTTCTGGAGACCGCCGCCGACGAGACCCGCCATGGTCGAGAAGGTCATACCGAATGGTGTCTGGCCCGCATAGTCGCGGTTAACGACCATGAAGCCGCTTCTGACATCTCCGGTATCCTCGTCGACGAGCGGCAGATGGGCGATGATGGCCTCGAAGCAACCGCAGGAGGTCATCGGGTTCTCCATCATGGAGTAGGCATAGAGCCTCTGGATAGCGCCGTTCGACGCCCGCGAGAGATATTCGTTAATCCCCGCCCACTCGCCTTTTTCCTCGTTTAGGGTCTCGCCCTTGAGGACAGGCTGATTCGGACCGGTCGGGTTGATCTCAAAGGACGCCTTGCCGTCGAGCCAGTTGTAGGCACCGCACAGACCCAAGCGCTGCGGTGTGATAATGCAGAGGTGGGTCGGGGCGAACGACTGGCAGAGCGTGCAGCTGTAGAAGGTATCGACGTTCTCGTCGGTCAAGCCGGAGACGCGCTCATCGCGGTCGTGATACTCCTTGCGGGCTACCTCGAGCAACTCGTGAACTTTGTCGGCCTCGGTGATGATAGTCACCTGGACCTTGTCGACGATTGCCGGGAACTCGTTGAGTATCTTGGTGTGCAGGATGCGGCCGATGTCGGCGAGGCCGAAGCCTTTCTCGACGGCTTTTTTGCCGACGCGAATCCACATGACATCACGCTGGGAGACGTGCATGACGCCCTCCGCACCGTTGATGAGGTGGTGTATCTGGCGCTCGAGAATCGGCTCGAAGTCTTTTTGCATCTTGCGGCCGGCGACCTCGACGACGATTGCCATCGGGTAAGCCTTCTTCTCTTCCATATCTTTGAGGTCGGGACCGACAAGCTCGATCTTGTTGTCCTCGACTTCTTCCATATCTTTCATAAGCAGAAGCTCGAACGCTTCGCTCTTGGAGCCGCCGAACTCGCAGTAGAGGTCATCCTTACGGATACGCTCGCCCTCGAAGGCCGCACCATAGGCAACCGGGATCGGCACCTTGTCGATCTTAATCTTCAAGCCGCGAACCTCGATCGATTTCTGGATGATGTCCTCAAACGGCACGTTTGCGACGACATGCTCGTAGGTGCAGACACCGGTCGGAAGTATTTCCGGGATATCGGTGTCGGCGATAGCCGGGAAGCCGTAGTTGATGGCGCCGGCGGCTGCCGCATATTTGACCGGGTCGACTTCGCCAAGTGCGACGACGAACGCGAAGACGCGGTTCTTGTTGTAGCGAAGGGTTCTCTCATAATCGCCCGGCTGGACACCGCCGAAGGCCATAGCGGCCCTGGTGGCAAAACCGATCGAGTAGATATGCCCGTAGACATGCGGGTCGAACGGTACGAGACGCGTGTCCCAACCGATTTCTACGCCGCCCTCTACCAGCTGGTCGGCGAAGCACACGCCATCGGTCGAACCGGCGATAAAGGTGTAGAGGTTCTTCTGCTGCAGGTCGCGCGCCATAGCGACGGCCTGCTCAACGCTGGGGGCGGCGCCGACTATCGCGGCAAAACCCGGAGCGGAACCATCTACGAACTCGACGCCGCGGGCGCGCATGATGACGTCATCAGCGGCACCGACGTAGAGGTCGGTCACCGGTGCGTCACCGATGCCGATGTAGCGCAGCGCCATTATCATCTCTGCGCCGAAGAGCGTTGCGATACCTGCGTCGAGAGTACCGCCGAGGTACGGGAGCCATAGGCTCTCGCTCGGCTCCTCCGGAAGGAGGTCCTTCGCGATCTTGAGAACCTTCTCCATATCGGAGACCTTCTCGATTTTCTCGCCGGTCAACGCGTAGATGACCGGGAGGAAGTAGCCGGTGTTGGGGAAGGCTACTTCATGATTCGCGCCTTTAGAATCGATGGCCTCTTTAATCTTCGCTTCCGCGAGATTAACGGTTTCATGCGCGCCCCTGATAGCTGAGGTTGCAATAATCTTAGACATTCAGTTCCCTCCTCATCTCCATATCGAAGAGGACTCTTTCTTTCTGGGTATCAATACCTAGAGCTTTTCTCTTCGCTTGAATCTTTGCGATCGTCGCTTCGAGAATCTCCTCTTTTGTCGGGTAGAATTCAAACGTTGCGCCGAACTTCTCTTTAAAGCCCTCGGTCGTAAGTCTCATCATCTCGCTGCTCGCGCGATACGGAGCTCCGACGCCGCCGAAGATGACATCCGCGCCGCTCGCAACACAGTAGAGTGCGATGGTGAGCGCTTTCTCCGAATACCACTCTGGGGCCAGGCCGACAGCCGGCAGGTCGCTGACGTCTTCGCCAAGGCCGCCTTCAGTAACGACCTCGTTGAGGACGGTAAGTATGCGGCTGTTGTCGACGCAGGAGCCGAGGTGGAGTACCGGCGGGATACCGACGGTCTCGCAGATCTCTTTTAGGCCCGGTCCGGCCATCTCCATCGTCTCCGGTGTCAGGTAGCCGGCCTTTGCGGCGCCTTGAGCGGCACAGCCGGTCACGACGACGAGAATGTCTCGTTTTAGAAACTCCTCGACGAGGAACCTGTGCGAATCGTCGTGCGTGGTACGCGGGTTGTTACACCCGACGATGGCCACCGCACCCTGGATACGGCCGCTGATGATGGCGTCGTTTAGCGGACGGAACGAGCCGCGGAACTTGCCGCCGAGCATGTACTTGATGTACTCGTGGCTAAAGCCCGCGACCATCGGTTTCTTGTGGTCGGGGATGAAGACATCACCCTTGCGGTTTGCGAAGTTATCGACAGCCGCTTTAACGATGGTCTTGGCAGTCTCTATCGCATTGTGCTCATCGAACTGGATGTGCTCGGCGCCGGTCATCATCGCGCGCTCGTTGGTCGTGATTACTTTCGTATGATACTTCTCGGCGACCTCGACGAGACCCTGGAAGACACACTGCACATCGACTATCATCGCATCGACGACGCCGGTCGCGATAGCGAGCTCCTGCTGGAGGACGTTACCTGCCGGGCCGACACCGCGGCGCATCAGGACTTCGTTTCCGGTACAGCAGATACCACCGAGCGTGATTCCCTCGGCACCTTTGCTCTTAGCATATTCGATCATCTCCGGGCTGGTCGCGCTATCGACGATCTTCTCTGAGAGAAGCGGCTCGTGACCGTGGAGGATGATATTTACTTCTTTTTCTTTCAAAATACCGAGGTTCGCCTCTGCGCGAAGCGGCTTCGGGGTGCCGAACATGATGTCTTGAAGGTCGGTTGCCATCATGGAACCGCCCCAGCCGTCGGCTAAGGCACAGCGTACCGATGACATCAGGATATGCTCTGCATCCTGGTCGGTACCGGCATGGGTCTGGTGCATCAATTGTACGACCTCGCGGTCGAACCCGCGCGGGAATATTTGGAGCTCTTCCCATATTTTCTTGCGCTTCTCGGTCGCACGCTTGACATACATCATCGGGGTACCGGTTTGCTTGCCGTACTCCGCAAGGGCGGCCTCGCCGAGAGCGATAGCGACCTCCTGGACGGTCTTGCCTTCGGTCTCGATACCGAAATGGCCTGCTACCACCATCAATTTTGTTTCGTCTTTGATTCCATAGCCCGGCGCCTCACCTTTTGCGGCGGCGAGGAACGTCATAGCTACCGCGCGACCATGGTCCGCGTGTGCGGACGCACCGGCGGCAACGGAGCGCGCGAGGTTACGAGCGGCAACGGTGTGCATCGTCGCGCCGCAGACTCCTGTTTTTTCTCTGCCGTTTTTGCTCTTCCCGCCGAGGCGGCATGGGCCCATGGCACAAACCCGGCAGCAGCTGCCTTCGGAGCCGAAGGTGCAAACCTTCATCTCCTCAGCTCGGCTAAACATGGTCGACATGTCGCCGATTTTCTCCAGCATCTCGACTGTCGCTGGATCCACGCTTCTGATCTTGTCTGACATAGTCTCTCCTTACTTTCGATCTAGTGATCTTGCGGTCCGACTTCGGTCGGCCGCGTGTTTCCTAAATGATGCCTACTATCTTAAGCCATAAGCTCAGCAACGGTCTGCTTGATAAGCTTGACCGACTCCGGATGTCTCATGATGAGCAGGTCTGCGCCGGCCATCATGACCGAGATGGCGGTCAGCGTCTCCCAGATGATGCCGCGCTTCTTCTGGTCGCCCCACTGCGGCGCCTCTGCCTGGGTGATTTTGGCCTCTTTAGCCTTCCATACCTCTTTGCCGAGGTTGCTGATGGTCGGCGACTGGAGCATGTTGTCGTTCTGGGTCAGCGCGGCGAGTTTGATGCGCTCGTTGACCGAGAAACAGTATTCGAGACCGTACCCGAGAGCGCCGGTCGACGGATCGACAAGAATACTCTCGACGGGAACACCGAGGTTGCTCATGAGAATGTTGAGCTGTTTGGCCATATTGACGTCGATCGGGGTCTCGCCCGCTACCTTCGCATTAAAGCCCATCGCCGCCGCCGCTACCGATTTGTAGTTATCCTCAACGGCCGGGCCGATGACGACATTCTTGCCTTGGGTAGCCTCGGCTACCGCTTTCAACACTTCACTATCTTTGTCTGCGTTGCCGCTTCCATAGATGATTACCGGAATCTTCACCGCGTCCACAACAGCGTTGACGGTCGCGACCGCTTCCTCAGGGCTCCTGTTGGCGCCATTCGGGTCGGTTCCGGCGAGCTGCAGGCATATCATGTCCGCGCCGAACTCGCTCTCGCACTTCTTCGCCCACGCAACCGGGTCTCCCCATACATCGCCGATAACCGCTTGGAGCTCATCCGCCCAGCCAACCGGCTCGGTATCGAATACCTCCATCGCGATTTTTGGCCCGTTGGGAATGTTGCCTTCAAATCCGTAAAACGGCAGGGTGTTCTCGCCGCCAACAGCCACTTGGGTATCGGAACCCAAGATCAATTCCCTGATCTTACCGGTGTATGATTCAGTCGGTGCCTGAATTGCCATATGTTCTCCCCCTTCTTCGAAACTTCCTCTTATAGTCTATATGTACTGCACCCAGCGCGGGTGCCTATTACACGAACGTTGTGCGTAACCCATGCCGCGGAAGCACGGGGGTCGCACCCGGTTTTAACCTGCGCTATGCAAGAGCCGGAACACCGGCACGGCGTCTAGCTGAGTTTACCGTGTTGTACATCAACATGGCAATCGTCATCGGGCCTACGCCGCCCGGAACCGGAGTTATAGCGGAAGCCTTCTGCGAGACCGCCTCAAAATCGACGTCGCCGCAGAGTTTGCCGGTCTCGAGGCGATTTACACCGACGTCGATTACGACTACGCCGTCTTTTACCATATCCGCGGTGACCATGTTCGGACGCCCCGTCGCGACGACGAGCACATCCGCACGGCGACATACTTCGCCGAGGTCTTTGGTCTTCGAGTGACAGACGGTGACGGTAGCGCTCTCCTGTATAAGCATCAGCGCAACCGGCTTGCCGACGATGTTGCTCCGGCCTACGACGACAGCCTCGGCGCCCGCAAGCTGAACGTTAGACCGCTTTAGCAGGTGGATAACACCATACGGGGTACAAGGCTTAAAGCCCTCGGTTCCTATTACTAAACGACCAACGTTTACCGGATGGAACCCGTCGACGTCTTTGTCGGGGTCGATAGCCGCGATGACCTTGTTCTCGTCAATCTGCTTGGGCAGCGGCAACTGAACGAGAATGCCGTCGACTTCCGGGTCGTTGTTTAACTTCGCAACGAGGTCGAGCAGCTCTTGCTCAGATGTGTCTACCGAAAGAACAAACTTTTTCGAGACTAGTCCGAGCTCTTCGCAAGCTTTCTCCTTTTGGCCGACATAGACTTTAGAAGCCGGGTCCTCGCCTACCAGAACCACCGCAAGACCCGGGGTAACACCGGTTTCCGCTTGGAGCTTCTTGACCTCATCGACAAGCTCAGCCCGAATCTGGGCCGAAATCGCTTTACCATCAATAATTTTAGCCGTCATTCACATTCCTCCTAGGTTAGATGTCCAACTTGCCAAGTATATTGTCTATTGCCTGAACCGCAGGCGAGCTCTCGGGGATTTTGACCGCCGGGATACGGTTGAGCGCATGCTCGAAGACACTGTCGTCGAGCGGGACCGTTCCAAGCACTTCCAAGTTGTGGCTCTCCGCCTCTTCCACCAGGCTGACGGGTAGCTCCCCGTTGACTCTATTAATGATGAGACCGACTTTCGCGACGCTGACTTCCATCTCTTTAGCGAGATCGCGAATCCGGGCCGCAGTCATAATCCCTATCGGGCTCGGCTCGGAAACCAGAAGCAGCAGGTCTATCTTTTGTGTCGTGCGACGGCTCAAGTGCTCCATTCCGGCTTCGTTATCGATGACTACATACGGGTAGTTCTTCGCGAGTATCTCGATGTAGCGCCTGAGCATATTGTTAGCGGCGCAATAGCATCCGGGCCCCTCCGGGCGACCCATGACAAGCAGATCGAACCCGGTACTTTCAACCACGGTATCCTGGAGCAGGTATTCCATGTACATGTCTTTGGTCATGCCGGCCGGAACCTCGTTGGCTCCGATTTTGACCTTCAGCTCCTCGCGCATCCCGCCGATGGTCGAATCGACCTCTACGCCGAGCTGCTCGTTTAGATTTATATTAGCGTCCGCGTCGACCGCAAATACCGGTGTCTTCCCCGTTCGCAGAAGATGACCGATGATCATACTCGTCAGCGTGGTCTTTCCTGTGCCGCCCTTGCCGGCGACCGCGATTGTAAAACTCAAAACTTAACACCTTCCACTTGCTATACTTACGGCGATATTAGAACTCCGACCGCCGGTATCGGCTGCCAATTTTCGCAGTCTCACCTTGAGATTATGAACTCCAAATCCAAATATCAACAACCAAGCCCTTAGCGAACATCCCGACGACCATAGACACCGCTGCGCTCTTTGACTCTCTCCGCCACCAACGGGAACGCCCCGATATCGGTGTGGGGTAGAAACAACGCCGAGACGTAATTATCCATGAAACCCGGGTGGGTGCTCAACTCCAGGTAGGTCATCCGTTGCGCGATATCCTTTGCAGAACGACGCGCGGACTGCGACAGGAGTACCAGATGCGCGCCCATCAGCGAGCCATTACCGACATACATCACTTGTTCTTCTGCGAATTCGGGGAGCAGGCCTATGGTAATCGCCTGGTCGAGTTCCAAGTAACGCCCGAAACCACCGGCGATAAGCACCCGCTCGATCGCTTCTACCGGCATCTGCATTGAATCCAAAAGCGTCGTGATACCTGCGTATATCGCACCTTTGGTGCGGATGAGGTTGTCGATGTCGGCCTCGGTGATAACGATATCCTCTTTCGTTGCCGACTCGTCGGCCCAGACGAGCACATACTCACCCTGGCCTCCGCCTTCGCGGATTCTCGGGTGCCCAAGCTCGAGCTTGAACTTTCCTCTTTCGTCGATGATGCCGGTTAAGAAGAGCTCCGCCAGCGTGTCTATCAGACCCGAGCCGCAGATGCCTTTGGGTTTGGTCTGGCCAATCGTCAAAATCATCGGCTCCAGCGTCTCGGTGCTGATGCGGACCGTCTCTATCGCGCCTTTTACCGCACGCATGCCGTGCTTTACCGAACCGCCCTCGAAAGCGGGGCCCGCCGAGCACGCGCAAGAGAGCAACCACTCGGCGTTACCGAGTGCCATCTCGCCGTTGGTGCCGACATCTATATAGAGGGTGAGTTTATCTGTTTTATACACGCCCGAGGCCAAAAGGCCCGAGGTGATGTCGCCGCCTACGTAGCTCGCCCGTCCGGGGATACAATAGACGCGGGCGCCGGCGGCGATCTTTACGCCGAGATCGGACGCTTTTACCGTGGGGGTAAAGTTGACCGTCGGAATATATGGTTCCTCGCGGATATAGCGCGAGTTGATTCCGTAGAAGAGATGGACCATCGTCGTGTTGCCGGCGGCGACCATGTAGACGATGTCATCTCGCTGTACGCCCGTTTTATCGAGAAGCCTGTCTATAAGACCGTTTATCGTTTGGACTACCAGCGCCTGCAATCTCTCGAGCCCGTCGTTCTTGAGCGAGTAGACGATGCGCGAGATTATATCTTCGCCACTGCTGACCTGGGCGTTATATTCAGAGACCCTTCCAAGCGATTCCCTGGTATTGAGGTCGACAAGCTCGACATAGACCGAGGTGGTGCCGATGTCCACCGCCAGACCGTAATGCGTTTGCACGCGGTCGCCCGAATCGAGCCGGATTAAACGCGGGCATTCGCCGTCGGCACCCTCCATGATGGTCGCGGTGACCTTCCAGTCGGCTTCGCGAAGCCTTACCGCCATCTGCCGTAAGCAACCGAGGTCGACCGTGAATTCACCGACCTTATGGGTGCGCGTCAGCTCACGCTTGAGTCGCTCGAGGTCGCTGAGGTTGTCTTCGAGTGTCGGCGGCGCGATTTCGATGTAGTACCTGTTCGTCGCGGGTTCTAATTCGAAATCGCCGAAAAGCTCGCTCAGATCCTTGCTAGTCAAGACCGACCCACGGCTGACAGGGCGATGCTCTCTTTCGAGGGCCGCCCCGCTATCGCCCATCTGGGTCTCGACCGGTATGCGCACTTCTATGTCACTTTTGACCTGCGTAGTGCATGCCAAAACGTAGCCCTCCCCGACTTGCTCGGGTGTGAGCTTCGCGGTCGCATGCTTAACTACCTCACCCTTGTCGACGACGACGCGGCACTTTCCGCAGGTGCCCGTTCCACCGCAAGATGCATTTATATGAACCCCGGCCAGCATCGCCGCCCGGATGATGTTTTCACCTTCTTCTACTTCGACTCCTCTGTTGTCGGGGTAGAAATAAACCTTAGGCATATTGAAACTTACCGACTTTCTTCTGCTGGATTCAAGCTCTTACGCAAAGCTCCTGTCACAGCTCAGGCCGCGCTTGAGCGCGGCTATTAACATAAAAACCTTGACCCGGCTACAAGTTTTGCTTGGGCGGGCTCTAGTTAAGCCCGCCCAAGCCGTATTTGCTTTAGGGTGAAACCTGCGCTCCTAGAACAATCCGTTTACCTCGCCGGTCTCGACATCGACATCGACCCTTCTGTAAGCCGGGTCGGATGCGGTTCCAGGCATCAAGCTGATATCGCCCGCCACCGGGCAGAGGAACTTCGCACCGCTGTAGACCAGGATGTCGCGAATGGGCAATGTCCAGCCCTTCGGCACACCCTTGAGTGTCGGGTCGTGCGAGAGGCTCAAGTGCGTCTTGACCATCATGGTCTGGAAGTCGGCGAACTGCGGGTCTGACTCGAACCGCTTCGCTTTCTCCTCGGCAACCGGTGACCACTGAACGCCATCCGCACCGTAGACCTCTTTAGCGACCATCTCAACACGCTGGCGCAACGGCAACTCCAGCGGATAAAGCGGTTTGTAGTTGGACGGCTCGTTGGCGGCATCCATGACGGTATCCGCCAGCTCGGCCGCGCCCTCGCCGCCGTACATCCAGTGATCGGACCTAGCGCAACGAACGCCTATCTCGTCGCAGAGTTTCTTGACCAGGTCGGTCTCGGCCTGGGTGTCGGTGTAGAACGCGTTTACGCAGACGACCGGGACGATACCCGACTTCTTGACGACGCCTATCATGTGGCGCAGGTTCTCGAAGCCCTTTTCGACCAAGTCGAGGTTCTCTCTGGTGTACTCTTCCGGAAGCGGGCGTCCCGGCGCGACTTTCGGACCACCGCCGTGCATCTTCATCGCCCTGATGGTCGCAACGATAACCGAGACATTCGGGACATTACCGCTGAGGCGGCACTTGACGTTCCAGAACTTCTCGAAACCGATGTCGGCGGCGAAGCCGGACTCGGTTACGGTGTAATCAAAGAGTTTCAGCGCCAAACGGTCGGAGATAATCGAGTTCTGTCCGATGGCGATATTTGCGAACGGGCCCGCGTGGATAAGGACCGGCTGGCCCTCGACCGAGTAGCAGAGCGTCGGGTTGATGGTATTACGCATCCACGCCGTCATGGCGCCGGCTACATCGAGGTCGGATGTGGTGATGGGCTTGCCCGTCCGGTCGTAAGCGACGGTGATCTTGCCCAGGCGGTCGCGCAAGTCGGCCAGGTCTTTAGAGACGGCGAGAATCGCCATCAGCTCGGAACCGACTGCGATGCCAAACCGCGATGACATCGGATAGCCGTCTTTCTTACCGCCAAGGCCGATCGTGATATTGCGAAGCGCCTGCGCGCAGAAGTCGATGATCCAGCCCATCTCAACGTTTTTCGGGTCGATGTCGAGGCGTTTAAGCCCGCGCCTGGTGAGCTCCTCGTCGGTGTAGTTGCACTCGTGCTGGTAGCGCGAGGTAAGCGCGACCATGGCGAGGTTGTGAGCGTTCATGATGTCGTTGATGTCACCGGTAAGGCCGAGCGAGAACTCGGTCATCGGGATAAGCAGCGCGTTGCCGCCGCCCGCCGCGGTACCCTTAACGTTCATCGTCGGGCCGCCCGATGGCTGGCGAAGCGCGCCACCCACGTTGATACCCTTGACACCGAGGCCTTGAACGAGACCCATGGATACTGTGGTCTTGCCCTCGCCGAGAGGTGTCGGGGTGATGGCGGTGACTTCGATGTACTTTCCATCCGGCTTGTCTTTGAGCCGGTTCATGATTTTGATGAAGTCGAGTCTCGGAGTCTTCCCGTAGGGAATCATCTCTTCTTTCTCGAGCCCCAGCTTGTCGATCCATTCCTCAGTCGTCGGCAGATGTTTCTCAGCTTCCTGAGCTATCTGATAGTCCTTGAACTTCGTTGGGTCCATTGAACGCGGTTCGTACTTTCCTTTTGCTCCCATACAACCTCCTTGGTGCTCCTGCCTACCGTTTTTAGCTTAAGCCTTCAACCCTCCGGCAAAGCCCGGAGGAAATCGATTGTCTTGCTATTAACATGAGTATGTGAAATTTTTAACTTGGTTGCGGCAACAGAGCGCGCAGCCAGCGACCACATACAGACATGCGTCAGGGGTCCTTGTAGGACGCGCTCGTCATGGTTTCTTCAGGGTTCCGCAGTTTGTAACAGTACGTAACAATGACTACAAACCATGCAATAATATAGCTCAAACCCGCATACCAGTCAAGCTATTTGAAGTAAACCTTAAAGATAGGCCGGGCTTCAAACAACAACAACTTAAAACTGGTGAACGGTTAGAATCGACCTGCGAGCGTTACGATATCGGATTAAACGGTTTCGAATAACTCTAGGTCGCTTTCGAGGCTTGCGTCCCGTATAAGTTATACGTGGTAATACCTATACGTAACAAAACTGCAACATTGTTACGTATTCTGTTCAATCGGTTTATGCACCCCGCGAATGACCGTGTTAAGCCTTAAGTTTATACTGATAATTTCATACTCGGCAACAATGATTTAGCAAACGGTCGATTTTTAGAGGTGAGCGTACCATTCTTGGAGTAAGCGAAAAAGTTAGCAAGCACTTCCGCGTGCTTTTTAGGCAAGTTAGCCGTTACATACCAAGCATGGCTTTGAGCTTTTGACCCCGCCTGCGGCTCACCGGGATCTCGTTCTTTTGGGTGCTGCGGACCTTCAGGATATAGCTTCGCCCATACATCGGCACAATCTCGATGACGTGCGCAAGATTGACAATGTAGCTGCGGTGGACCCGCAGGAAAGACTTGTTCTTCAAGCGATCTTCCAGAGTTTTAAGGGTGAACTTAGTTATATATGTATTGTCCGCCGTGTGGACGAAGACGATATCATTCCGGCTCGATATATAGGCTACGTCCTGGAGCGCCAAAAGGAGCGTCTTACCCTTGCTCTCGACCGGTATTCTCTCTATCTCGATGACCGGCTCGGCTTTAGCCGGGACTTGCGGCGCCGGCTTTGTCTCGCGGTGCTTAGTCACCTTGTTGATGGCTTTCATCAGACGGTCTTCATCTATCGGCTTGACCAGATAATCGACGGCATCCAGCTCAAATGCTTGGACTGCGTGCTCCCCGTAAGCGGTCACGAATACAACGGCCGGTAGCTGCTCTAAATCCTTCAGGGCAGCGACAACATCGAGTCCGCTTAAGCCTGGCATATGTATGTCTATGAAGACGAGGTCGTAGTTGAGAGCGCGAATCAACTCCAGGGCTTCGCTGGCGTTCGTCGCCTCACCGACTACGTGAATCTCCGGCGCTTTCTCGAGCATGTACCGGAGCTCGGAGCGTGCCGGCGCCTCATCATCGACTATAAGTGTTTTCAACTTCATGTTCTTCGCTCCTGGATACGGGAATATTCACGTGAACCGTCGTGCCCGCGCCGGGCCGGCTTTCAAGCGTTATCTGATGGTCTTCCCCGTAAAGACCCTTCAGGCGTTCGTTGACATTACTTAGACCAATCCCGATACCTTTACCATAACCAATATTTAACACCTGGTCTAGCTCTTCTTCAGCAATTCCTTTGCCGTTGTCGATGACGGTTATCTGTAGATTATCATCGACTATTTTTACTTCTATCTCAATCTCCAGCGGTTTTTCTTCACAGAAACCGTGTTTGATGGAGTTCTCGACGATCGGCTGGATAGTCAGCCCCGGTAAAATACAGGTCTGGGCCTCGTGGTCGATATCGAAACTTATGTTGAGGCGCTCCCCGAACCGCGCCTTCTCCAGCACGAGATAGGTTGCGATATAGTCGAGTTCCTGCGCGAGCGTTATGAAACCCTCTTTCCATTCGAGAGACTTTCGGAAGAAGTCTGAAAACTGGATGAGCAGCTTGCGAGCCTTCTGCGGGTCGGTCCGGATAAATGCCGTGATGGTATTGAGCGTGTTAAAGAGGAAATGCGGATTTATCTGCGCCTGCAACGCTCGCAGCTCGGCATGGTACGCGAGTTCGGTCTGCCGGTCGAGTTCGGAGAGCGCTATCTGCGTGCTCAGCAATTGCGCAAGGCCCTCAGCCAACGCTATCCTGCTCTCAGTCAGCTTCGATGGGTTGCTATAATAAAATTTTAGCGAACCTATCGCTTTTCCCATCTGCGTAAGCGGCACAACCGCCGCCGCTTTCAGCTGGCAATTTACCACCGGACACCCGATCTCCGATTTAGAACCGAGTATCCGCGTCGTATTGGTCTCGATAGACTCTTTGGTCGCGCGGGTTAGAATCGGCTTACCCGGCAGGTGGTGGTCTTTGCCGACGCCATGAAACGCAAGAATCGTCGTCCGGTCGGTTATCGAGACCGCAACCGCGTCGGTGTAGTTGTATACTATCTCGACGACCTGTGACGCCGACTCTATACTCAAACCTTTTCTCAGGTGTGGCAGGGTTTTTCGCGTGATTTCAAGGACATGGTAAGATTGCTTCGCCCTAAAATGTTCGGACTGGCTCATGAATCTGAAGAGAATAAGCGCCACAAATATCGTGGCCGTCGCCGAGGCGGCAAGCAAGAAGAAAAAGAAGTAGCCGGCCTCCAGGTCGAAGAAGTAAGTACCGAGATAGACGACGGCCAGGGCGAGCAGGCTGCCGAAGACAAGGCTGCCTATGAAGTAATAAAACGTGTTCGTATTTAGTTCACTTAAGATAACAAAATTTCTTTTAACCCCGGTCACCGACTTTCGAGAATACTCTAATTATATCTAAATCAGCACCGGTTTCATATGCACAAGCGCAAAAAATGAGCTGTGAGGTGATGCGTCAGCGATCTTTTCTTGGCGTGCCGGAGGTCGCCGGCCGGCACATAGAGCGAGCGGCTGTTATCCTAAGAAACGCCTGGTCCACGCCGCCTCAACAACTTGCTCCTGGATATCGGCGAACCTTTCCCTTTTGATGTTGACGATAATCCTCGAGGTAATCTCGCGATGTTGCCGGTTTACCTCATAGTCGACGATGTCGCGGCGAATCTTGTCGCCGAGGTCGGCGGGTAAGATGTCGAGGACATCCTCGTTGAAGTAGGCCATGGCGTCACGCAGGTCGTCCTCGAAATGAATGTAGGTCGATTTAAGGCACGCCCGGTCGTCATCGGTTAGCGAGTTGAGCGCCAGTAGCTCGGGCGGCAGGCCTATCGAATAGAGCGACGCGCAAAAACTTATAACGCGCGGCAGCGAGACCGAGCCGACACTTCTCGCGTATCCAAAGAGACCGACATGGAGCTTCCTTTTGCGCCGGGCCGGCACATACTTCGCTACCGTGTTGATGAGCGGCGCCAGCAATTCCACCTGGCGCATATATTCCCTGGAGAGCTTATCCATGACGTGCAGGCAAGCGGCCTCATCGACTTCGGTCGGGTCTTTACGCTCCCACGCTTTGATGGTATCTATGGCGCTCATGACCTGGCGCTCCGGGTAATCGTATTTAAAGGCCGACTGCACGGTGAAGGTTTGCACACTCGGGTATTCCTCTAGACAATTCATCACGTTGGTTGGTTTGAGGTTGCCGCGAAACGGCGCCGAACCGACACCGATAATGGGATATATCTCGACCCCGATATTCTTCGAAAGACGATGGAGGCGCTGGAGCGCTATCTTATTTAAAAGCACCGAGCTTATCAGGCCGTAGTTCATCGCCGGATCCGAGCGCGCCAGGAAGACCCGCTGGTACGGCGGTTTTACCTTGGAGACATATTCTTCGACGATATTGTGCGCGTTGAGCATCCCTTCCTTGTTTTCCATGAGCGGGATGACGTGTACTTCGTGCGGCTCGAAGCTGCCTATCCAATCGGCGATACTGACATCGCCCTCGCAGAAAAGTTTGTCCTGCTTGCCGGCTACGAAGTCCCGGTAGTATACGTAAATGCGGTAGAGGCAGCGCGCCGAGGTCGTCATCGGCAAGATGACTTCGAAGACGGGAGCCGGGCTATCGAAGCTTAGCGCTCTGGCCGTGTCGAAGGCTCGCGGTATGCCCTCTAGCGTCTCCAGCAAGACTTTGGCCTCCTCGCGCTCGACGGTCGGGTTGGGCACACGCAGAGTCAGAAAGACGTCCTCGCCGAGCTTGTTGTCGATGAAGTACTCTTTGTAGCGGGTGAGAAGCTTCCTTACGACGTAGTTGTCGACCTCTTTTCCCTCGCAATCCCACATCTGTTCGTCGCATCCGAGGTGCGAATAGGCATAATACGCCTCTTTTATCTCGTCCTCGCCACCGAGCAGCGCGTCGGCAGAGAAGAAGGGCGCGGTGACGTTGTCGGGGTGCTGCGTGCTCATGCAGCGCGGAATTTTTCTAGTTGTGCTCATAGCGCATACCTCAGGTTGGCTAACCGTACATATATTACTAATAGTGGCTCAAGTACTAGTGGCTTAGGGCTTCAGCCCCGATCAAGTTCTCAGCTATCGGCTAATAGACTATCCTCACTCCCGTAGCTCAGAGCTTTAGCCCTGACCTTGGCTCCCTCGACGACCCGGCTATGCCGGCTC